>JAPOXY010000074.1 GCA_026706845.1 Gemmatimonadota bacterium | reverse complement strand
TCAGCGCTTTGCGATGATCAATCCCGTCCTGCACCACCTCCGTCATCCCACGGACAAAGGTCAGCGCCAGCACGACGGTCAGATAGGCGACGACGACCGGGCTGGGTATCGCCAGTATCATGGCAAGTGCCTTGGGCAGGAACGCCAGCACGATCAGCACGCCTGCGGCAACGATTCCCACGCGGCGGGCCGCGACCCCCGTAAGCTCTACCGTCGGGACGCTGACTCCGATGGTCTGAGTCGGCACGATCCCCGTGATGCCCGATAGCAGTTTGCCGATGCCGTCCGCCGTCACCGCACCCTCCACCGCACGGTAGTCCACGGCCCGAGGCCGGCGCCACGACACGCGCTGGATGGCGACCGCACCAGTAATCGTCTGGATGGCGCCGATGAGGGCCACGAACGCGAAGGCAGGCAGAAGTCCCACAAAGGCAGGACCGAGGTCGAGTCCGATACCCGGCCAGTTGCCCTGTGGCAATCCGATCCACGCAGCCCTGGCAACCAGATCGAGGTCATAGAGTCCCATCGTTCCGCCAATGACCGAACCCGCAATCACCCCGATGAGCGGTGCCCATAAACGCAGCGTTGCCCCCGCCTTCAGAGAGATGCCTCCGATGACCAGGCCCGTCGCTACCGCAGTGAGCGGCGCACTGAGCGCCGTGTCGGGCGGCGCAGCGGCCAGGCGACTGAATACGACCGGCAGCACGGTCGCAGGTATCAGCATGTTCACGGTACCGACGATGGTCGGTGTGAGAAGCCGCCTGAACAGGGCCAGTCGCATCGAAATCACGATCGGGACGAGCGATGATGCGACGACCAGGGTAGCAAGCAACGCTGGACCACCCTCGATGAGGGCGCTGACGCAGACTCCGATATAGGCTCCGGCGGGCCCCATAAAGAGCAGGTATCCCGCTCCGACCCGGCTCAGCCTGACCGCTTGCAGAGCCGTGCAGATGCCACTGACCGCGACCGCGCCGAACACGGTCCAGGACAGGTACGCATCGGTTCCGCCGCTGGCTCTGACGACGATTGTGGGGATAAAGATGATGCTTGTTATGCCGAGGACGACCAGTTGCAGGCCGCTACCCAGAGACACAAGCGCCGGAGGACTTTCATCGGGTTCGTATTGAACGTCAGGAGCGCGTTGCTCGTGACGGTTGCTCATGATACCTCCTTGGCCAGCCTACGCACACCTTGTGATCCTCACACCCAGAGATATTTGGGCGGTGCGGCAACGCTCTCAACCAGGGCGTCCCGTCAACCAGTTCCATGGGCGGATGTGAGACTCGGCAAAGGTGCCCGCCTGAGCATAGGGACTGCCAGCGACAAATGCCTGCGCCACCTCGAGCGAGGGAGCTTCGATCACGAGGACGAAGCCGGTAACGATCTGTTCACTCTCGCTGAGCGTCTGCCCACCATGATGAACGGTCACATCGGGATGTTGGGTGAGATCGTGAAGGTAGGCCGCAAATGCATCCTGCAATTGGAGCCGTTCCTGTCCCATTTCTTCTTTGTGAGTTGCGAAGACTACGAAATACATATAGCACTCTCCTTTATTACGCCAGGTCGAAGCGATCGAGATTCATCACCTTGTCCCACGCATCTACGAAGTCGCGCACGAACACTTCCTGCGCATCGTCGCATCCATAGACTTCCGCGATGGCTCGAAGCTCGGAGTTTGACCCAAGGGCGAGATCCACCCTGGTGCCGGTCCACTTGAGATCACCGGTCTGAGAATCGCGTCCCTCGAACACATCCTGCGATGTAGAGGTCGCGTTCCACTCGGTGTTCAGGTCGAGCAGATTCACGAAAAAGTCATTGGTCAACGTCCCCGGCCGGTCGGTGAAAACGCCGTGTGGGGAACCACCGGTATTCGCATTCAAGACGCGCATGCCGCCAACGAGCACCGCCATCTCGGGAGCGGTGAGCGTTAGCATGTATGCCCGCTCCACCAACAGTTCCTCCGCTGTACCTTCCTGCCCTGCCTGGAGATAGTTGCGGAACCCATCTGCGGTGGGTTCGAGCACGTCGAAGGACTCCGCGTCGGTCCACTCCTCCGTTGCATCCGTACGGCCCGGTGCAAAGGGAACCTGCACGTCATGACCGGCGTTCTGGGCAGCTTGCTCGACGCCTGCGCACCCGGCCAGGACGATCAAGTCAGCGAGAGAGACCTGCTTTCCACCAGTCTGCGAGCTGTTGAACTCCGCCTGGATCTGCTCCAGCGTCTGCAGAACCTCACCGAGCGCCGCAGGATCGTTTACTTCCCAGTCCTTTTGCGGCGCAAGGCGGACGCGCGCACCGTTCGCCCCACCGCGCTTGTCGGTGCCGCGGTAAGATGCCGCCGACGCCCATGCGGTCGAGACCAGTTGGGAAACAGACAGTCCGGAGGCGAGAATCTTCGCCTTGAGGTCGACGACATCCTGCTCCCCGATCAACTCGTGATCCACGTCGGGAACCGGGTCTTGCCACAACAGCGGCTCTTCGGGAACCAGAGGCCCGATATACCGACTGCGGGGCCCCATGTCGCGGTGAAGCAGCTTAAACCACGCCCTGGCGAAAGCGTCTTCAAATTCCGCCGGGTTTTCGAGGAAGCGCTTTGCTATAGTCGCATACTCCGGGGCCTTTCTCAGCGACAGGTCTGTAGTGAGCATTATGGGGGCGTGCTTCTTCGATGGATCGTGCGCGTCTGGCACGGTGGCCACTTCGGATGCATTCGCGGGCGTGTACTGCGATTTACCAGCTGGACTCTTCGTCAATTCCCACTCGTAGTTGTGCAGGTTCTCGAAGAACTCGTTGTCCCACTTCACCGGATTACTGGTCCAGGCGCCTTCCAGGCCGCTGGTAATCGTATCGCCGCCTCTGCCACAGCCGTGGCTGTTTTTCCAGCCGAGGCCCTGCTCCTCTATGCTGGCCCCCTCCGGTTCGGCACCGACATTATCCTCAGCAGCAGCACCATGTGCTTTGCCAAATGTGTGTCCGCCAGCAATAAGCGCAACCGTCTCCTCGTCATTCATCGCCATGCGTTTGAACGTCTGGCGAATGTATTCTGCTGCAGCGACCGGGTCCGGGTTGCCGTTTGGTCCCTCCGGGTTCACATAAATCAAGCCCATGTGATCGGCACCAAGGGGGCCCTGAAGCTCGCCGTCGGCGTCGTGGCGTTGATCGTCGAGCCACGTCGTCTCGGAGCCCCAGTCCGTCTCGTCGGCCTCCCAGACGTCCGGGCGCCCGAAGGCGAACCCAAAGGTTTTGAACCCCATTGACTCCAGAGCGCAATTGCCGGCGAAGATGATCAGGTCTGCCCAGGAGAGATTCCGGCCGTACTTCTGCTTGATCGGCCAGAGCAAGCGGCGTGCCTTGTCCAGATTCCCATTGTCGGGCCAGCTATTGAGGGGCGCAAAGCGTTGATGACCGGAGCCTCCACCACCCCGGCCGTCACTGATGCGATAAGTGCCTGCGGCGTGCCATGTCATGCGGATGAAGAGAGGCCCATAGTGGCCATAGTCGGCTGGCCACCAGTCTTGCGAGGTCGTCATCACCTCTTCGATGTCCTTCTTCAGTTCATCGACGTCAAGCGTCTTAACCGCCTCAGCGTAGTCGAAATCCTTGTCCATTGGATCGGACAGGGGTGAATTCTGGCGGAGACCCTTCAGGTCCAATTGATCTGGCCACCAGTCCTGATTGGAAGTCATTTCGTTCCTCCTGTAAAATGTTTTCTGAGTATGGCGCAACCTTCTATAATTGTTGCAAGCCTGCGGAAAGAAAAATAAATGGGTTCTCTCTTTCCCATGCAAGAGGAATTTGGTTCGGGTAATTCAGCTTCGCATCGTATTGGCTCATGTGACCGATCGCTCTCCTTTCCGATATTCCTCGACATAGAGAAATATCGCTGGAAATGACCGGTATCGGAAACTATATTGTTAAGAGAGCAACCGCGATTCGGACCTTACAGATTATTCTGAAAAAGCCGAATCATTTTAGACAGAGAGGAGTTATCAAATGTTTGAATTGATTTTTTTTGCGAGTTTTGCCGTTTTCTTTTCTTTTATGTGTTCACTTTTTGAAGCGGCATTGTATTCAGTTCCTATTGGTCATATCGAATCGCTGGCAAAAACTGGCAGTGTTTCTGGCCGGTTATTGAAAAAGTTTAGAGAAAATGTGGATGTGCCTATTGCGGGTATCCTATCCCTTAACACAATTGCACATACGGGTGGTGCCGCCCTTGCCGGAGCGGCAGCTGCAGAAGTTCTGGGTGAGCCGTGGTTGCCGCATTTTTCAGTGGTATTTACCCTGGTGATACTTTTATTTTCTGAGATTATTCCAAAGACAATTGGCGTGGTTTATGCCCGGCACCTTGTGTCCTTGATTGCCTATCCCATCCAGGTCTTGATCTGGATACAAGCACCGATTATCTGGCTGTGCCAATTTGTGACGCGGCTAATATCTCATGGTAAAGTTGAACATGTCGTATCTTCAGAGGAACTCATAGCATTGGTAAATATGGGGCGACATGCGGGAACCATTAATGCAGAAGAAGGCAGTGCCATTCAGAATATTCTATTGTTAAAAGAGAAAACAGTTCAGGAAATAATGACACCGCGCACGGTCATTTATTCGCTTCAAGCCCAGCAAAAAGTAAATGAGGTGTTGCAAATTGGTGTTCCATCGTATAGTCGCATTCCCATAGTAGATGAAGATGCCGAAGATGTTGTTGGGATTGTGTACCGTCGGGATATTTTGTCGTCGGCTGCCGAAGGTCGCGAAGATATTCCCATTCAAAGTCTCTCTCGTGGCGCGCACTTTGTGGTGGAAACGCTGACATTGGAACGGGTGTTGCGCATGTTTCTTGAGCGCAGGCAACATCTGTTTGTCGTGATTGATGAATACGGTGGATTGGCTGGTGTGGTGACCCTGGAAGACGTGCTTGAAGAGATAATCGGACGTGAAATTGTGGATGAAACAGATGAGGTTGTTGATCTGCGCGAACTTGCCCGCCGCCGCCGTCGCCAGGCTGTGGAGAACATAGAGTAAATACGCAGAGAATGACCGGTATTGGAAGCTATATTGTCAGGTGTATTTCCCTATTCTAACACGGAGAAACAGCCGATGAAAACAAAATGGTTCATCTTTGTATTTTGCCTTTGCAGTTTTACGGGACTGGCTCTGGCACAACAGAGAACATCGGAGACGGATCCGCGCTTCAAAAGATTCCTGGCGCAGTACCCCAAAGCGGATAAGAATAAGGACGGAATTCTTACAGCAGCGGAATGGCGCGCATATCAGGCCGAAACAATTGGGCCGAACAGCACGCAACCCAACCGGACTGGCGCGCGGATACAAAAGACCCTGATTCACAAACCGGACAAAGCCGAGTTCGCCAAATTCATAGAAATGGGGAAAAACTCGGCGCAACGAGGTCCCCTATCCTTTGAGAAAGGGAATGGACTTCGAATCGTAATGACAGGACATAGCTGGGTTGCACCGGGCCGAAACAAGCTCCTCGAAATTGCCGGGGCGGCGGGATACACGGACCATCGCCAGCGCGTCCACGGAGGGGGCGGATCGACAGGAGCCGCCAATGCAATATGGCTCAAAGAATTCGGCAAATGGAACGAAGACACACCCCCTGCGCCCATTTTGCTGCCCGCGATTGCGACTGGCGAATGGGACGTCATGACCTGGGGTTGCTATTACGATGACCTGCCCGAGTATTACACACAGTGGATCGACTTCTGCCTTGAGAACAATCCCGAAATGAGATTCTATATCCAGGACGGATGGCCACGACATCTCCCCGCTTACAAGGAAAAGCAGCCCGATGAGGTAATGGCCAGCCTGGAGGCCGATCACAAATACCTGCAAAAAACCATCGATGAACTGCTATACACCCGTTTGAAAGAGAAATACCCTGGAAAAGTTCACATGATCCCAGCGGGAGAAGCCGTCATGAAAATGATCCGGTTGTACCATGAAGGGAAACTGCCAGAATTTGACTGCATCGATGAAAATCGGGGACGAGCCGGCAAACGCGGGATCTATCGAGACGGCGGTCACCTATCCAGAACAAGTGGGATTGAGCAACTGGCGGGATATATGTATTTCGGAATGCTTTACCGGAGAAGTCCGGAAACCATCGCCGATTACGTGCCGGAAGGGATTCCCGAACGGGTTGATAGGATTATGCGTCGGGTGGCCTGGGAAGCAATCGTCGAAAGCCCCTATGCCGGCATAGACGATGAAAACCAGGATGGGCTGGCAGATTAGGCCATCAACAGAGGAAAATTGTGAGGACACGAGTATGCAAGAGAAAACGAATATTCTGCTCATTCTAACGGATCAACAGCGCTGGGATCTGCTGGGTTGTTATGGCGCCTCCCAGTGCAGAACACCACATATTGACAGCCTGGCAAGCCGGGGTGTGCGTTTCAACAACGCTTTTCCGCTTATCATCCCATGTGCGCCCGGTCGGGCCGCGTTATTTACAGGTCGGTACGGTCACATTACCGGGGTTGAAACCAACGGTGGGCAGTTGGATCAGTCGCTTCCCAATTTCTCGACAGAGCTACCCCGGGCAGGATACAACCTGGGATATGCGGGAAAATGGCATGTGGATCACCAGAAGAATCCAAGTGATTGGGGATTTCGCTGTAAAAGAGATTTCCCCGGATATGGCTATCCCGCATCCAATATCAATATGCCAGGTATCAAGAGCGGTGCGCGGAAGGATTCCCAGATTGCGAGAAATTATCTGGACTATTTGAACGAGAAGAATCTGGAACCTCCAGAGCTTATAGAAGCGTTTTATGCTCAGGGAAATCCAGGGCAGCGAAATCGGGAATTGCACGGCCTTCACGCCGGAACTATTGAGCACAATTTCGAAGCCCTGGTTGCCTCGGAAACGGTTGAGCTTATGCAGGCGTATGCGCAGGAAGAGGATCCCTTTTTTATCTGGACTAATTTCTGGGGCCCACACAGTCCGTGTATCGTACCGGAACCGTATTACTCAATGTACGACCCGAAGTCAATTCCGGAGGACCCGAGTTTCTACGATACGCTGGAGAATCGTCCCTATGTGCAGACTCTGGTATCTCGTTATTGGGGAATTGATCCCAACAACTGGGACGAATGGGCGGAGATCACGGCGCGCTACTGGGGGTATATGACGATGATCGATGATCTGGTGGGGCGTATGCTTTCTGAGTTGGAAACACTCGGCCTGGCGGAAAACACGCTTGTTGTATTTTCCACCGACCACGGAGACAATATGGGCGCACACAAGCTGTTTGAAAAAGGGCCTTTTTTCGATGAGGAGAGTTTTCGCCTGCCTCTGATTGCAGCGCATCCCGAATGCCGTCAGCCGGGCCGGGAGAACGACGAATTTATCTATCTGCAGGATCTGTTTCCGAGTTTTCTGGAAGCCGCAGGTCTGCACCCCGATATTGTACCCGACACGCAGAGCATTCTTCCACTATTGAAGGGAGAGGATGAACCGACGGGGCGTGACAGCGTGTATTGTCAGTTCAACGGTCAGATTCAGGAGCACAAGTCTCGTATGGTGCGCACCAGGACGCACAAGTTCGCGTTTAATCAATCGGATATTGGAGAGCTCTATGATCTCGAAAACGATCCGCACGAATTGCACAACCTCTACGGTCACGAGACACACAAGGCATTGCAGGAATCGCTGATGCAATGCATGCAAGATCACATGGAACGCGTGAAGGACCCGATGCTCGGTGAGTTCAGGCGGGTGCGATACATTTACTGATTGCTCGATGGAGAATAGTTATGAATGTTGTGATTTTAATGAACGATCAACACGCGCATTCCTTCCTCGGGTGTGCGGGTTATCCGGAGTTGCAGACACCAGCGTATGATCGTTTGGCTCGGGAGGGCATGCGGTTTACGCAGGCAACGTGTGCTGTATCGCCGTGTTTGCCGAGTCGCCATTCGATGTTGCACGGGCGATATGCATTTCAGTCGGGAATTTATTCCAATCGGCATTTATTAAATCCCGTACAAATCCCCGAGTGGACAATGGGAAAGGCGTTTGGACAGGCGGGTTTTGTAACGGGTGCCTTTGGCAAGATGCATACAATACCGTATCAGGCGGCTATTGAACGCGACAACTATTACGGATTTGATCATCGGGCAGGGCCGTTTCACGAGACGGGCGAGCGTATGGACAGCCACTTTGTGGCGGAACATCGAGATTGGGCGGAGACGGGGACGGGCGAGCGGGAAGCGCGTGGGATTGGTCGGGGTGGAGACAATTGTGCGGCGGCATTTAAGGGATTTACGACCAGCTTGAGATTAGAGCAAACGCGCGACTGGTGGATTGGCGGACGGGCTGCTGCCTTTGTAGAGGAAAACAAGGACAATCCGTTTTTCATGATTTGCAGCTTATCAGGGCCTCATGCACCTCATGTAACGCCAGCTAATTTGGCAGATTTATATAACCCTGCCGACGTTGGGTTGCCACCAGAACCGCCGGATAATTTACCCGATAGAGATGCTTATCCCAATTTTGTCGGATTAGAGCGAGAAGAACTACGAGATGCGATTGCAAATTACATGGCTTTTGTCACAGCCTGCGACAGGAGTCATCAGCAAGTGATAGACGCCCTGGACCGCAATGGATTGTACGATGACACGCTGATCATTTTTCTTTCTGACCACGGTGAACTGTTAGGATCGCGAGGGGTAACCGCATTTTCGAAATACAATCTCTACGAACAGGCCATTCGCATTCCATTCATTGTGAAACCGCCAAAGGGATTTCAAACGGGTCTGGTGAGCGATTCACTTGTGAACCTGTTGGACGTACTACCTACAGCATTCGATTTCGCAGGGATGGATATTCCCGTGCATTTACCCGGCATGAGTTTGAAATCGCTGGTTGATGGTCGTGAACGTGAACGCGAGGTGGCGATTACGGAGTTACAGTATCCGCGAGATTTGAACCTGAGCATTCGCACGCAGGAGTGGAAATATATTCATGGACCTTATGGACCAGAGCTTTATCACATTGCTGAAGACCCGTATGAGTTTGTAAATTTGGCAAATGACCCGGCACATTCACCGCGAATTGCAGAACTACAAGCAGGCGCAATCGCTGAGTATCGGTGGGCGTTTGAGCGCGGATCAAAACAGTGGGTGGATTATCCGACACAACCGTGGAATGTGACGACGCTTTAAGTAGCGTTTCAACAGAAGGAAGATGGTTCGAATACAAAACAGTGTGGATTTCCTGAACATTCAAAATAGGATATCTGAGCCTTGGCAGATATAATAAAAATTGGTACAGCACAACGAGACATCACACCATCTACGGGATCGGCTATGGGTGCTTTTCCCGTAAACCGCTCGCCAATGCAACCCCGCATTGCAGAAGGCATCCATGACCCATTATACGTCAAAGCACTGGCACTATCTGACGATACGACCACCATCGTCATTTGCTCGGCAGATCTCCTGAGCTTTCAGTGGATCGACGTCGATGCCATGCGCAATGCTTTTGCCGCACAATCCGATCTTCCGCCCGAAAACCTGATCCTGTGTAGCACCCACAATCACAGTGGCCCAGAATGCATCTACTACTTTGGCGGAAGCCCCGAAGATGATGCGATTGTTCACATAAGAAAGCAGGTTGTCGATGCTGCTGTCGAGTCTCTAACCAATCTTAAACCCGCCACACTCTCAACGGGCGCTGTCAACACCGACCTCGCCTACAACAGACGCCAGATATTGCCCGACGGAAGCTTTAAATCGTTTAACCTCAACCCTGAAAAACTGCCCAACGGCCCTGTTGACCCCGCAGTCACTGTCCTGCGATTCGACACACCCCAGAGCCAACCCATCGCGACCGCAATCCACTTTGCCGCTCATCCCGTCATCATGATGACCGCCAATCGTCTCTTCACCGCCGAATATCCCGGCGCTACCTGTCACCACTTTGAAGCGGGCACATCTGTACCTTTCTCAATATTTTTACAAGGGGCATGTGGCAACATACTTCCGATTCAGGAACCCAGAGATAATTATGATACGGTCGAAAAAATGGGCAAAGCGCTCGCCAGAGAAGCCATCGTTGCCTGGACACAAGCAACGCTAGAAAAAAATCTTTCACTTAAAGTAGAGCGATGGCAAGATACGCTTCCCAACCGATACACAAACGAAAAAACCATCCGAATCGAAATCCCCGCCATCCGCATAAGCGACGACCTATCACTTGTCTTCTGGCAGGGTGAACCCTTCATCGAGCTATCTCTATCCACCCAATCGTCATCCCCCTTTGCGCGCACGATTGTCATGGGCTATTCCCAGGGATCATGTGGCTATGTGCCAAATCGCCGCGCGTATAACTTCGGAGGTTACGGCGTTATCCCCTACCCAAGCGACCCACTCGAATACAACCGCGCCTGCGTTGTTCCCGGCACAGGTGAACGCTGGATTGACGGAACGCAAACCTTACTCACAAAACTGCACGATAATTCATCCCACAAGGAACGCTCCAATGCCTGAACTCGCAATCAACGGTGGTTCAAAAACGGTTAATAGAGACCTGCGCCAACCCTGGCCGGTTCACGATGAACGCGAAGAAAAAGCCGTTGTCGGCGTCCTTCGCAGTCACAAATGGGGGCGCAGTGGCTTTGACTATTACAACCATGGCGACAGCAAACTCTACGCATTTGAACGGGCCTTTGCAGAATTTCACGACAGCAAATACGCCCTTGCTGTCTCCACGGGCACCACAGCACTCGAAACCTGCTTGCGCGCCCTCGGCGTCGAAGCTGGCTGTGAAGTCATTGTCCCTGCGTCAACTTACATCGCATCTGCGTCCTGCGTCATGATTTGCAATGGCATTCCCATCTTTGCCGACATCGACCCGCGCAACTACACCATCGATCCCAAAAGCGTAGAAGCCCTCATCACGCCGCGCACCCGGGCAGTGGTTGCCGTAGATATGGGCGGCATGCCCTGCGATACAGATGCTTTAGGTGACATCTGCCGCAAACACAACATCGGCCTGGTCAGTGACTGTTCTCATGCCCACGGCGGACAATGGAGAGGCAAAGGCGTCGGATCTCAAGCCGACATTGCTGGTTTCTCCTGCATGCCCGGCAAGGTACTTGCCATAGGCGAAGGCGGCGTGGTGATGACCAAAGACGAAAGCCTGTACGAAAAAGCCTTTCGGTATCATCACGCAGGCCGAGACAGAGGCGAAGAAAGTATGAACTTCACCTGGCCTGCCACAACCTTAAGACTGGGCGAATTTGAAGCGGCCATCGGCCTAATCGCACTCACCCGCCTCGAAGAACAGGCAGAAATTCGGTGGAAAAATCTCAAGTATCTCCACAAAGGAATGGAATCTATTCCCGGACTCACCGGCCTCGACATTGACGAGCGCGTCACCCGCTGGAATCCCTATCGCTGGCACTTCAAATTTATCTCCAAAGAATTTGAAGGCATCCACCGCGAACGATTCCGCAAAGCGCTCCAGGCCGAAGGCGTGCCCTGTGGCATAGGCCCGACAAAGCCCCTCTATCAATTTAGCATGTTTGCCAGCGGCAAATGGGGCGAAACAGGCTGTCCAATCCGCTGCCCGTTGTACCAGGCTGATCCCATCGACTACACCAAAGTCTATTGTCCCGAAGCCGAGCGCATTCACGAAACCGAAGCCCTTGATCTCACGCACCGCATTCTTCTCGGACCGCGCGAAAACATGGACCTCATTCTCGAAGCGTTCCAAAAATTGCGGAATAATATTGATGAATTGAATGATGTCTATTTTGAGGATTAAAATAATGCAAAAGAGACCTCTTTCATTCCTCTATTTGATATTCGTCTTGATCATTCTCATACCGGGTCGCCTCGCGGCCTCGGTCGAATACGATGCAGAGATCCCGCAGTTGGCGTTCGCTGCACAGGAATTAAACGAGGCATTAAAAGAGGCGGGAAGGGAAGACTTGCAGGTTACATTGACAATTAAGCCGGATGAAGCGTCACTCGAAGCGTTTCAAATTCGGTCTATTGGACCGACCGAGGTAGAAATTACCGGCACGGATGCAACGGGCGCAATGTATGGCGGTCTCGAAGTAGCCGACCTTTTGCGCCTCGGCCTTCCGATTGAAGATCAGAAACGCGCCCCCTTTGTGAAAAAACGCGGAATTAAATTTAATATCCCATTAGATGCGCGCACCCCGTCCTACGACGACACGGGAGATTCGGCGCAGAACAATATTGAAACGGTCTGGGACTTTGACTTCTGGAAAGCCTATCTCGATGACCTCGCGCGTTATCGCTACAATGTGCTGAGCCTGTGGACAACCCACCCTTTTCCTTCCATTATCAAGCTGGATGACTATCCCGAAGTAGCGCTGGACGACGTCTATCGCATCGGAGTCAATATTTATCCGCACAATAAAAACAAGTGGCGGGATGTGGATTTTGACAAACCGGGCACCCTGAAGCTGGTGAAAAAGATCTCCATCGACGAGAAAATCGCGCATTGGCAGCGGGTGTTCCAATACGCGGAGGATCGCGGGATTGAAATTTATCTGTTTCACTGGAACGTCTTCACTTTCGGCGCAACCGGAAAACACGGCATAACGCAGGATCAGACCAACCCCATCACTGTCGATTATATGCGAAAGAGCGTGCACCAGGCATTGCTGACCTACCCGCAGATTGCGGGGATTGGCGTCACGGCTGGCGAAAACGCGGATAATGAAATCAAAGGCGTGCATTCTATCGAAAACTTTATCTTCAACACCTACGGTCGAGGTGTTATGGACGTACAGGAGCAGCAACCCGATCGCAAGATACGTTTTATTTTTCGCAGACACGTAACAGACCATCACTACGTCACAGATGCCTTTAAAAATTATACGGGTGGCACCCTGGAAACCAGTGTGAAGTATGCGGTCGCGCATATCTATTCGATGAGAAGGCCGCAGGAATGGGAAAGACGCATCGTAAATGATGGATGGCTGGATAATTTCAAAGTCTGGCTCAACTTGCGCAATGACGACATCTTCATGCATCGCTGGGGCGGTCCGGATTTTGTGCGCGAGTTTATTAAAGAGATGCCACACGACCATTCGCCCGGCTTTTATATGGGATCGGACGGCTATGTCTGGGGCCGCGAGTTTATTGCCAGGAATCCAGAGATGTCCGGGCGATTGGAGATTGATAAACACTGGTATCGTTTCCGGCTATGGGGACAGCTATCTTATAATCCGTCACTCAATCGAGACTATTGGGAAACTGTCCTGAAGCATCGTTTTCCCGGTGTAGATACCAGACTACTCTACGATGCGTGGGAGTCAACTTCCGAGATTATCCCCCAACTCAACAGATCCGTATGGTCTGGCACCGATGGAAACTTCGCGCCGGAAGGGTGTATGCAGCGTCAGGGTTTTCTAACCGTGGATGACTACTATTTTGACCGGGACCCGATGCGTGGATCGGGCATTCACTCCGTAACAGAGTGGGCGAAGGCTTTTCTTGCCGGGAAAAAACTCACGGGCATCACACCGCTACAGGTGTCGGATAGCCTGGATAAATATGCGGCGACTGCACTAAAAGCACTCCCAGCATTGCGGGCACAGATGGGTGATAACGTAGAGTTGCAGGAAACGCTGAACGATATTGAAAGCATGGCCTATCTCGGCCGTTATTATGCCGACAAAATGCGCGGTGCAGCTAAATTGGCGGTATTTCGCGAAGATCGCCAGCGGAAGCAGTTTAATGATGAAGCCGTGGCCCATTTCAAGGATGCAGTAGAGGAATGGAAGACCTATGCCTCAATTCTTACACCTCAATACAAAACGCAATTGATGGCCCGGACCCACTTTATGGATTGGAACCGCACTCTGGCGGAAGTGAAAAAAGAGGTCATCACCGTACAGCGGGAAGGGGACTTTCCAAAAGTGCGTTTTACAAACCTGAAGGATGGTGCGCGTTTTCCGGCGGGAACTGATCTCCGGGTGGAAGTAGATGCGACCGATGGGAATGGCATTCGAGAAGTGAAGCTTTATCTCAACGGCCTGATTCTCACTGCTACCAAGCCGCAAGTTTGGAGCAGTTCAAGTGATGAACTCCTGAAAGCACCGAAGTCCGGGATATATCATTTGGAGGCTGTGGCAGAAGACAAAACCGGTATATCCAGTCAGCGTGAAATTCAGATTGCTGTGGGTGATATTTCGGAAAACAGCGTGGCAAACTGGCGAGATGAGATTCATCAAGTAATACTGAATGAAGGTGAAAAATTTATGATCGGAGATGTCCGCGTATTCCCCCGCCTGGAATGTTATTTGAAGATGCATGATAATGGAAAGCTGGTACTTCGTCGAGGTGCTCCTGGCAGGAGTGGAGATGCGATTTGGCGGTCTCGATCAAAGGACCCTGACGGCGGCCTTCATTATGCCGCTTTCGAAAAGGGGCAGTTGGTAACCTATCGCGGTACACCCGACCATCCAGAAGTGGCCCTTTGGAAATCCAGAGAGGTGTCCGACCCGGGCACTTATAAACTCGGAATCACTGTATCCAGGAAACTGGCCGTATTTCGCGAAATTGAAGGAGAAAAAAGAAAAATTGTTTGGAGGAGCAACAACTGATGCCCAACAGGAGGAATATATGATCCTTTTTATAAAACTCATCCTATGGATTGCGATTGTGATTGGGACCTTCGCCGTTCGCAGTCAGGCCGCACAGGCCAAATCCAACACGCAAGCGGGATCTCAGGCACAATCCAGGCCCAACATTGTCATGTTTTATATAGACGACTGGGCATGGAACGGATCACCGGTTGCCATGGATGACACCATGGAGAATTCCCTCATGCCAGTCTTGCAAATGCCGAACATCCAAAAGCTGGCAAATGAGGGAATGAAGTTTCGCAATGCCTATGGAGCGCCGCAATGTGCACCTGCTCGTGTGTGCGTACAGACGGGGCTGTCTGCGCCACACAGTGGTTTCACGGTATATCTGGGATCAAGAGAGCCCTACTACGACACGAAAAGGGAATATCGGCATTTTCCGCTGGTCCCGAACGTGTCCGACCGAGAACTCGACGAAGACGCAGTTACCATTCCCAAAGCTCTCAAACCTCTGGGTTATGTCAGCGCCCACATTGGCAAATGGCACATGAGAGGCGATCCAGAAAAGGCGGGCTACGTATTACACGATGGTGCTACCGATAATAATCCCGGCAATACCCTGAAGTACGGACTGGAGAGGGACGGGCGGACGCCCAGGCGACTACCCAAAGATATGGCCGATCCCAAGTTGATGTTCAGCATTACCGAAAAGGCAATTGGCTTCATGGAAGAACAGGTAGAAAAAAGCAATCCCTTTTATCTCCAGATATCTCATTATGCCATGCATGCGGGTTATGAATGCCTGGATAAAACGCGTGAAAAGTATGTGAATCACCCACTGGTGCAGGAGTGGTATAAGAAAAACAATAAACATCCCGACACAGTCAACCGGGGAGATGATCCCGCAATTTGGTTGGGGATGGGTGAGGACCTGGACGGTCGGATCGGCGCAGTGCTCGACAAGCTCAGGGAACTGGGAATTGAGGATAACACCTATGTCATAGTAGCAGGTGACAACGGCTACCGACACGAAGAAGTCGAAATCATACCCGACTACAAGCAACCGTTACACGCAACAAAGTGGTGGTTGTGGGATGGAGGCATCCGGGTGCCTATGATTGTCAAGGGTCCGGGAGTCAAACCTGGCTCGTTTTTTACCGGCAATGTGATCAACTATGACTTCTTACCCACCTTCGTTGATTGGGCTGGTGGCGACTCGGAAAAATTGCAGAACATCGACGGTGTCAGCCTCGCCGATTACATGGCGGGAAAAGAACCGGACGAGGCCTTTCTAAATCGCTATCTCTATTTTCATTATCCTCATTATCGGAATTCTATGCCACATTCGGTCATTATTTCTGGTTCGTCCAAAGTGATCCATTTTTACGAACGACCAGATATTCCAATGTTGTTCGACCTATCTGGCGACATTGGCGAGGTCACCAATATTGCAAAGCAAAATCCGGAAACACACCAGAAACTCTACGACGAGATGATGCGCTATCTCGAACTGGTCGAGGCGCGATTCCCGAAGGCAAACCCGGATTATGACCCAGAGATTTACAAGAGCGATAGAAAAACCAGAGCGCGTATTCACTGGGGTCCGTTTGAAGGACAGCGCGCTCTGGATGACGATGAAATTTAGACGATTTATGAAAGGAGATCGAAAATGTTGACACCACAACAGTATGAGTCTTATCAACAAGAGGGCTACCTCTTAGTCCCGAATCTGTTCTCGACCAGCCAATTGTCAGCGGTACTTGAGGCCGCGGAACAAAACGCTTATGGAAAGTCTTTTTCCGAGTTCATTGCAGAAATAAAGGCCAATTCTGACCTTGAAAATAAGCTACGCCTGCCCGGAGCAGGTCTCGGGATGGGCGGCCCCAGAGCGGAGTTCTGTGACATTCCAACAGGGGTAGGAGTCATTGACCAGGTCCTGGAACACGATCCTTTTCTGGATGCTCTGGAACAGCTTCTGGATACGCCTGATATACACTACCATCATGGTTACGTCTATATCCGAAACGGCAGAATAGATAGAAAGGCCCCAACAAAGCCGGAAATCGAATTTCACCTGGATTGGGCCAAGCCCTTTATACCCCCTCACCCGGATTGGCAGCGGTATGGCCATATACAAGCCTGGGTCTTTCTGGACGACATCGATGCAGATTGCGCGCCTGTTCGGTTGGTCCCAGGAGTACACGACAAAATGGGCGATATCTTGCGTGTGATTGAGGACGACGGCCTGGGCTTTGGCGACATCCGCAAGGTGCCTCACTCCTACCGCTTTGCCGATATCCGCAAAATTCTTCACGCGCAAGAACCCGTCTCAATCACAGGGAAAGCTGGCAGCGTACTCTTCTACAGTGGACACACGCCACACGCAGCACAACCTTTTGCAGACAAGGATAGGCAACGCGCCGTCATTTTCTTTTCGATAGGACGCAGAGACACCATGCCCTGGACATCGACCGGAAAAAGGGAAGCTGAAGTGATTAGGCGCTTGAAACCCTTTTTGGGCAAAACGACATCAAGGGTTCGCAGTCTCTTCGGCTGGCCGAAACCCGGTGACGCAATGTACACGCCCACCTCCGTCGAACTGATAAAAAACGCATATCCAGAAATGGACGTCAGCGATTACCTTTGAAGAACTGGATTTCTAAAAACCTGGATGTAATGTATTGAAACGAAAAGACTACTATCAATGGGCTGAACGAGCTGCACAGTGGGGTGCCGAATACCTGACCACGCTCGAAGACCGACCCGTTCGGGCGCAGACCGCACCGGGCGAGATCGCTGCGATGCTGCCTCTATCGCCACCGGAAGAGCCTGCAGGCATGGAGACGATTTTCGCCGACTTTGAGCGCATCGTACCCGACGGCATGACGCACTGGCAACACCGGCGCTTTTTTGCGTACTTCAGCGCCAACGCTGCGCCGGTTTCGATGATCGCCGAAAATTTGACGGCGGTCATGGCTGCCCAGTGCATGCTCTGGCAGACTTCACCCGCAGCTACGGAGATTGAAACCCGGATGGTTGACTGGATGCGCCAGGCACTCGGGCTACCAGAAGGGTTCCAGGGCGTTATCCAGGATACGGCAACGTCGGCAAATGTCTGCGCTGTACTGACGATGCGCGAGCGCACACTTGGCTGGCGAGGGATCAATTCCGGAATAGCGGGAGAGAAACAACTCCGGATCTACGCATCGCCAGAGACCCATTCGTCGGTTGACAAGGCGATACGCATCGCCGGTATCGGCCAACGGAATCTGGTCAAAGTCCCGACCGATGGTTCCTGGGCGCTCGACCCGGAGGCGCTCCGCCGGGCAATCAACGCCGACCGCGCCGCGGGTTTCCTTCCGGCCGGTGTCGTCCTCTGTGTTGGAGGCACATCGATTGGCGCGTCCGACCATGTGCGCCAGACCATCGAAGTGGCACGAGAGCACGATCTCTATGTCCACATCGACGCCGCATGGGCCGGTTCCGCGATGATCTGTCCTGAGTTACGGGAGTTGTGGGAGGGCGTCGAGGAAGCCGACAGCATCGCCTTCAACCCCCACAAGTGGCTCGGTGCGCAGTTCGACTGCTCAATCCAGTTTCTCGCGGACCCGGAACCACAGGTTCGCACCCTCGGCATCCGTCCGGATTACCTCCAGACCCTCGGTCAAACCGAGATCACCAATTACAGCGAGTGGACGATCCCACTGGGGCGCCGATTCCGAGCCCTCAAGCTCTGGTTCCTGCTCCGCGCCCACGGCCTCAAAGACCTCCGACAGCGCATCCGGAACCATATTGCCTGGGCTGAAGAGGCCGCCGCCGCGATCGCATTGCTGGACGGCTTTCGCCTGATAACGGACTGCCACCTTTCGCTCTTCACGTTCCAGTACGCCCCCGATGGTGAAAACGCCAACGACGCCACCGAACGCCTGCTCCGCGCGGTCAATGACGACGGCCGAATCTACCTGACGCAGACGATTCATGAAGGACAGTTCGTCATTCGCTTCCAGGTCGGGCAATTCGACTGTCGAAGGGAGGATGTCCTCCTCGCGGTCGATGTACTGCGCGAACTGGCCTATGCGAGCCATCCCGATCCTCAGAACTGATATTACCTCTGTCCTCTTACATAAAATAAGTTTATACTTTTCAATTAATTAAGGAAACATCAATGGAAAAACACCCCAATATCATCTTCATGGTCGCCGACAACCTCGGTCGCGAAGCAGTCGATTATTATGGCGAAGGGATATTCAAAACTCCCAGACTGAACGCGATGGCGAGCGAGGGCGTTGTCTTCGACAACTGCCTGATCGCAACCCCGCTGTGTTCACCAGCGCGTTGTGCCTGGAACACGGGCAGACACCCGTATCGGGTGGGCATCAACTCACAGACACGCCCAGATGATCCGGAATCCGGCCTCTCACTCCGGGAAATCCCTTTGGCTAGACTTTTGCGAAATGCCGGATACACAACAGGGCTGTTTGGAAAATGGAACCTGGGATATGCTCCAACATTCAATCCACTACACCACGGCTTTCATGAATTTTACGGGAGCAACGCAGGCCATGCCGACTACTACACCCACCTTTACAACCGCGACATGAAAAGCCACTTTTTTCGCGGTCTGGAACCCATAGCGGACGAGGGTTACTTCGATACCCTGTTTACGGATGAAGCCATCAAATTTATCAACCGCCAATCCCAAAGGCCCAATCCCTTCTACCTGAATCTCCCCTTTTATGCCCCACACGGCCCCTACCAGGCCCCACCCGGATACTATCACAGCGACGATCCAATGATAAACTACCAGTATATGGTCGAATACCTGGACTTGTGCGTGGAGCGCGTACTGGATGCAGTACACCATGCCGGTATTGCAGAAAATACGCTCATCGTCTTCCTGAGCGACCAGGGAGGCAGCCGGACCAATGGTTATGGTCGAACCCTATGGGAGCGTTCACTCAGGGTCATCTGCAACGCGGTCTGGCCGGGAAAAATCGCTCCAAATACAAAAATCCACACCCCCTGGGTACACTACGATCTCTACGCCACATTCGCCGCTCTCGCCGGTGCAACCGTGCCCGACGACCGCGTCATTGACGCCCAAAACGCGTGGCCTCTTTTCGAAGGCAAAGAGCAACCTCTGGATCGCACCCTGCACTGGACGTATAGAACAGAGGACGCGATCCGTGAAGGCAATCTAAAACTCCACGCCACAGACGGCAAACCAGACGGTCTGTTCGATCTGAGCGTTGATCCCGATGAACAACGCGATCTGCGTGCCACCGCCCCTGAAAAAGTTGAAAAGATGATGGCAGAACACCATATCTGGAAACAAACTTGCGAAGCCCAACAAACATCAAAAGCCTGATCCCCCAAACCATTGGAACGATGAACGCCATGAAACCGTCACAACGAACCAAACAACGCATGACACGCTCAATACTGGTGGTCACTGCCTTTTGCTCCTGCATTTTCTTCGCCCAGGGGCAGGCGCAGCAGGAACGCCTAAAGGGTGCCGTCAAATCCCCGATAGCTAACGTCAAGGTAGATGTATTCGACCGCGTTGAGCACCATGAGACGGATAACGACGGGGTGGCACTCCACTACGTCACCTTGGGCGAAGGCCCCGTTATTCTCTTTGTCCATGGCTTTCCCGATTTTTGGTATACATGGCGCGAACAGATGGCCGCTCTTTCCGACAACTATAAGACCGTCGCTATGGACACACGCGCCTACAACAAGAGCGGCAAGCCCGAAGGCGTGGAACACTACACCATGTCCCATCTCATGTCGGATGTCGAAGCTGTGATCAAGGATCTGGAGGTCGACTCGGTCACCCTCGTTGGTCACGATTGGGGTGGCGCCATTTCGTGGCGGTTCGCCATGTACTATCCGCAACTCGTCAACAAGCTGGTGATCTGCAATCTGACTCACCCGAAGGGCTACGGCACCGTGCTGCGTAACGCGACGGCAGAGCAAAAGAGGAATACGCAATACATTACCGACTTTCAAACGCCTGGATACGAAAAACGGTTCTCGCCCGAGGTGCTTACACGTATTTCGGTGGGTAATGCCTCAGACGAAGTGCGGCAGCGCTACATCAATGCGTTCTCCCAATCCTCGGTCAAGGGCATGCTCGACTACTACCGGGCGGCCTATAGCGGTCTAACTGCGGAGTCTGGCCAGAGCGTGGAGATGCCCAATCTCACCATGCCCGTATTGCAATTCCACGGGTTGAAAGACAAGGCTGTTGACAAAGACGGGTTACGCGACACGTGGAATTGGATCAACAAAGACTACACACTCGTCACCATCCCCAGCAGCGGCCATTGGGTTCAACGAGACGCAGCGGATATGGTCAGTAATACCATGCGCTGGTGGCTGAAGAGCCGTCACTGAAGACGCTGGATTTCCCGTTGTGTGAGGCCCCGGCGATAGATACGGATGTCTCGCAGCGCGCCTTTGAAATAGTCGTGGGTGCCAAAGCCGATTAAGAGGGAACAGTTGGGATTGAGATCGTAGCGTTTTGGATTGAAGCTGTCTGTTGTAGCAACAGGGATTCCATCGACGTACAGGGTCAGAACGCTGCCTTGCTTGACGGCGGCTACGTGTCGCCATCCTTCGGGAAATGTGTGGTCCCAGGTGGCGACTTTTCCGGCTTCGACCGAATAGACATGTCCGGACGGCAGGGTGCCAGCATAGAGGCGGCCCTGATAAACGGCCATGGACCAAACTCGCCGCAGGGGCGCAGACGTGCGGTCCAGAGACTCTAAGAATGTGAACCGATTGCCGTCCATCCGCCAGACGTTGGCCATTGGGAGCGAACCGATATAGACTTTGCCGTTGTAAAGTCCCATAGCCATGATTTCACGTTCGTATCCGACCCGGCCCAGACAGGTCCAGGTCTTGTTGCCGTCATATCGATAGACTTCGCCCTGAGGCCAGGTGCCGACATAGAGCCGGCCCTCAAAAGTGACCGCCGAGTAGGTCTGAGTGGAGGTTTCGGGACAGCCGCAGTCAGCCCATTCGGCGCCGCCTTCATAGCGAAGAACCGGTCCGCCATTGACGAGGGTGTAGAGCCGGTCCCGATAGATGGTGAAACTCATCAGCCGCACGTCTGGACCTATGGGCGTCCAGGTCGTGCCGCCATCATAGACAAAGGCACCCTCGCGATAGAGGCTGGTGGCGTAGAGTCGCCCCTGATAAACTGTGAGGGCGGTGGCGTTGTCGGCTTTGCCCGTATTATGTCCCGTGGTGGGTATTTCTTCTGGTGTCGCGTCTTCGATGCCTGGATGTCCGCAAAAAGTCCATTGGCCGTCGGCATCGACCCGATAGACCTGGCCGCCGGGTGTGGTGTTCAGGGGATCGCCCAGGGCGGAGCCGATGCTATTATACCGGCCAAGAGCGCAGTAGAGCGCGCCTTGAAATTCGACGACGGCGTTGACAGAGTTGCATCCAACTGGATTGCCCAGATCGGTCCAGCGTTTTTCCCCTTCGTAGCGCCACAGGTGGCCGACCTCTTCTTCGCCATTCTCAAAGGTGCCGGCGTACAGGTGTCCCCCCAGTGTTGAAAGTGCAGATATTTTGACCGCCTGACCGGGACGCCCGCAATCGGTCCAGGACCCGAGATGCCCGTTGTCGATGCCAAAGTGGAGGTTGCGGTAATTCGATTGGGCAGTGGAGGTCATTCCGGTATTGGTGAGGACCGAGACCTGCCATCCCTGGCGGGTTTCCGGATCGAATTGGCTGAGAATATCGCCGACCACTTCGGTTTCTTCCGTGTAGATCCATCCAGCGCATGAAAAATCGCCTGTCCCTATAGACAGGTCGCAGGGAACTTCCAGAAAGGTTTCCGCCCCGTTGAATTGGGCGCTTCTTCGTCCACCTGATTCCCCGATTTCAACCCCGTGATTTTGGATGGACAGGCCGCTTTCGGAATGGTCTTTCAGGTCTTCCCGGAATGGCCAGTGGGCGATTAAGTCGCGATCCATGTATTTTACTCCTAAAGTAACTTCTGGGTGGCGATAAGGAATGTCACTGATTACCTGTTCTCCGCGATCCTGGCCAGGAAACGAGACAGCATTTCGGTGGCGATTCCCAATTCCTCCCGCTGGAGCATGGATTCAAGAATCGCGATATCAAGTACATATTGCCCAGCCTGCCACATACACGGCCTGATGCAGACGGGGATGCCACCTCCGCTTCCGTGAGCTTCGTACCAGAGAGCATCCCGAGTCCTGGCTGTTGTGTGAGCAGATAGCTCCCTCAGAATGCCTACACCGATAATCTCAGCCGGGCTTGCAAGGCTAAGTTCTTCGTAGATCTCGTGAGCCCTGATGAACTTTCGAGCCGCTAAGCCCGGATAAGCCGAGGAGGAAGGTTCATCACCGACTCCCCATATCTCCCTGTCTTCTTCCCTCACACACTCCGTGCAATGCGTGCCCTCGTTGAGACATCGCTGCCCGAACTCGGAGTCGATGTACTTCTGAACGAAAGGGTCGCTTACTCGTAGCATGATTCCTCCTCAGTTTGGGCGGTTAAAAGCAGGGCGAAATCTATAATCAAAAATACGTCTCGCGGACCGAATTATCAAATTGATTTTCCGATGTCCAGTTGATAGAATGGGAATGTTAAGCACCCGTTCTATCTCCAAAAAAATCGCGACGGCCGTGTGCAATCTTCTCAATGCCGTCGATGTCGTCATCGGAGAGTCCCTCATAGACCTTTGCAGCTAATTCAAGAAGGTCATCGAAACTTTTTTCAAAAGGAGTTTCTATTTCAATACGAACGTGCTGACCCTCAGATAGTTTAGGAGATTTCAAAGGCTTGAAGACTCCATCTTCATATACGGCATCCATAGTCTGTTTCATCGTGTCTCGCACCTCCCTTCGATTAAAAAATAGCTGAGGACTCTTACGCCAATCATGAAACAAAACGCCAGTAGTCTATCTCTAATAAGATGTAAAAGAATATAGTTGGTTTTCAATTTAGCATCAAGCAATGTTTCTTGTAAAGTATTTATTTTCAATCTTATACACTCGATTGGAAGAAGTGAACAGAAAAAAGAAAAGCGATTTGGCCCGCCATGTTCAACATAGCTACTCTACCGCTCGGGCAACTGAGAAGTACGTACGGAGGGTCAGCGAAGGACTGCGCAGATGGGAACAGGCCATGGTTGACCGATTCTTTCCGGATGTCGGCCGTGCTCTGGTCGTAGGATGTGGCGCTGGACGTGAAGCCTTTGCCCTTGAAAGCCTGGGCTTTCGTGTGAAGGGAATTGACATATCCGATACGCTTGTTTCAGCTGCCCGAAGTATAGCCGCCGAAACCGGTAGCCAGGTCGAGTTTGAAGTTACTGATGGAGCCATATTTTCAGAACCGGATGATTCATATGACATAGTTACTTTATGGAGTCAGGTTCTCGCCAACGTCCCCACTGCGCGAGCTCGCAAGACCCTCGCAAACGAAGCCTTTCGAGTTCTCACCTCTGCCGGACGTATGTCCCTTTCGGTTCACGATGGTGCCTCTACACTCCCCCGTGTTACCGATGATATGAGATACGAGGGAGTTGACCAGAACGCAGGCCTGGAAGAAGGTGACTTAGTTCTCAAGAGTGAGGACGGGGAGGGCCCGGTCTTTTGGCACTATTTTGACGAGGAGGAAGTCCAAAACCTGTACTTAGCGGCCGGGTTCCAGGACATCCACATATTTCGAGCCTCGGATCTGGGCGAATCCTACGACAATGTCTTCTGCACGATAGGCAAGAAACTCTGAAAAGCGATTTCGAAGATATCCGGGTTCGATGTGATTTTTTTGAAAAGAAGCTATGAGATCTGATAAATCACGAGGTTATCTCTCAGGATCGAATTACGTGGTAAAAACGAGGTACTGCGAACAACTGAACGCCTGCTCCTGAGAGAGTTCACCAAACAAGACGTGGACGCCATCGCCGAGTTCAGAAGGGACCCCAGGTATCTGGAATACTACTACCGGCCCGCCTACACCAGAGAGGAATGCGTCCGATTTGTAGATAAGTACATCGCATGGTCCAAAGAAAATCCAAGATGCGAGTTCCAGTTCGCCATCACGGATCGCTCAAATGGGGTATTACTTGGTGACTGCGGAATACGCGCAGAACGCATTGAGGACTGGCGGGGTGACATAGGCTACGAATTGTCCGCGGCGTTTGCAGGGCCAGTGCCATTAATTACACTAATTAGAATAGACTTTCGTCGGCTATCTAATCCAAATTAAATGATCATTTTCTTTCAATGGTCCAATTGGTTTGTGTTCGCAGTCTCTTCATCTTATCTTTCATATAGGATCTAAGGTACACACCAAATCGAGTCAACTTTAAGAGGCTATAATGCTGCGTAATTATCTGGTTGTAGCGGTTCGGAATCTGTTGAAGA
>JAPOXY010000073.1 GCA_026706845.1 Gemmatimonadota bacterium | reverse complement strand
GCTTTGTGTCAACAAGCCTAAAGTCTCGCCATACCCCCAATGGTGGTGTCAACCACCGGGGGAATCATGTGGCAGGGACAAGCCCACTGGCTTTAGCCGTGGGTGGTTGACGCCAACCCCCACATCTGATCAATATCCTCCTGATACGCGCAGACCTTGCCGGATATCACATCGCCCACCTTGACGACCTGTCCGCTTTTTCCAGACTCGTAAATCGCCTCGCTCACGGCCTTGCTCTTAAGCCCCTCTTCGGCATCGATTTCCACATCGCGCTCAACACTCAGAGCATCGATAAAATCCCACAACTCAATCGCCATGCCATCGGTCAGACCATAGGGAAAGAGGCGATCCTTTTCGCCCTGACCCAGTGAATCGAGAAACATATCTTGAAGCTGGGACACACCATACGCCGTGCCATCTATAAATTGGCATTCACCGCGCGCCTGAGACGCCGCCGGATGGAAAATATCGCGCTCGACAATCGTACCCTTGCTTCCGGTGAGATTGAGTTGCGTAAATCCCTTACCGGGCGCGCTAACTGTCCACGACCACGTGCCAATCACACCACTTTCAAAATTGAAAATACTGGTCCAAAAATCTTCGCGGCTGTCATCGACCAGATCCTCGCCTTTCTTATGGGGACGCTGTTCAAGTTGTTCCACACGCGCATAAACACTCTCCACTTCCCCAAACCAGTAACGCATAGTATCCACCCAGTGCGCGCCGCTATCCATAACCATCCCGCAACCGCCGAGTTTGCGATCCACGCGCCAGTGCCAGTCGGGATAATTCGCGGGATCCTGCCATCCCGACCTGATGGCGTACCACAACCTGGGTTCGCCGAGCGGACCACCGTTAAACGCCCAATGAATCGTGCGCTGCCCAACACTGCGGCGACACTGTTCGGCATTCGCGGCGATCTTATTGCAGCGTTTGGCTGTATCGATAATTTTTTGCGTGGCTTTAACCGTTATACCAATGGGCTTCTCACACAAGATATTCACACCGCCTTCGAGCAACTCACAGGCGAGCACATGATGCAAACCGTGGGGACTGCATATATCGGCCCCATCGAGATTGGATTCTGAATTGAGCAGATCCTCGACCGAGGGATAACAATTGACCGCCCATCCAGTCTTCCCATTGATCTGATCGGCATAAGCCTGTGCGCGACTGATATCGCTATCAACCGTGGCAACAATGCGAAAGCGGTCTTCGCCCTTATCGATAAGTTCTCCATACCGCCGAAGATGCCCGCCGGCAATACCGCCACAGCCGACAAGCGCGAGATTTACGATTTTCCCTTTCGACATTACCCTTCCTTTCTCGTGTTATATTCCGCCATCGCCTCCCAATAATACGGCGTGGGAATCGGACTCTTGAGCGACGGATCATTTACATCTTCCATCCATTGCCACAGACGCTGGCTCAACGCGTTATAAACATCCCGATATTCGGGTTTGCGGGCGACATCCTCAAATTCATTGGGATCCTTTTCCAGATCGTAGAGTTGCGCCACCGGTTGTTTGATGCGCGGTCTTGGGGGATCGGTCATATCAACTGGCACATCTATCAGACGCCGCGGACTAAAATTGCGAATAAACTTATAGCGATCGGTGCGAACACTCCGACTATCGCTACCCTGAAAAATCGAAAAAGCCGCATCCCGCGTGGGTTCCACATCGGGATCTTTGAACACACTGGCAAAACTCAAGCCCTCCACATTATCCGGAATGGGATGCTGTATGAGATCCATAAGCGTGGGCAAAAAATCGACATTACTGAGCAAATGTCCACAACTCTGTCCCCCCCGAACACCCCCACCGGGCCAGCGCATAAGCAATGCAACGCCAATACCTGCATCATAACAAAACCACTTAGCCCTCGGAAACTCAATACCGTGATCAACCGTAAAAACCAGCAAAGTGTCGTCTTCTAACCCACTCTCTTTCAGAGCATCGGCAATAATCTGAACCGCCTCATCAACGCGACGAATAGCACCTTGTTGCAGAGCGAGTTCCCGCCGCGACGTCTCGTCATCAACCAGATAAGGCGGCACATCAATACCCTTGCTATCATCGGGTCCCACATCGCCAAAATCGTGCGGACGATGCGTCTCAAAAAAACCGACTTGCGCGTAGAACGGCGTCTTGGAACCCGCGTCAGCCCTGAGAAAATCAGCCAGAGCCTGGGCAACCACAAGCGCGTTTGCGCGACGGCCTGTTTCATCGCGCTGTGCAAAAGTCGCTTCAAAACCCAAATCCTCGGTATTAGACGCCTCGTGTTGCAACCCAAAAAGAGTCGTGTAATAGCCCGCATCCCGCAAAATATGCGAAAGATGTCGCTCCCCCTCATTAAAACACCAATCCCACGGCGAATGCGTCAACCCAATCAACCCATTGCTCTGCGGATAGCGCCCCGTAAGCATAGCCCCCCGGCTGGGGCTACACACCGGGCTGGTCGTGAAATAATTGGTAAACTTGAACCCATCATCGGCAATCGCATCAATCGCGGGTGTATGTACCGCATCGACACCATAACACCCAAAATGCCGACCTGTATCGTGCGTTGTGATAATGATAATATTCGGCATAAAAATCTCCGGAAACGTCTCACTTCTTAAAGTGCTCTATAAAATGACAACGCCTGCAGCAAATAATCACATCCTCTACACCCTCATTCCCCAGCGTCTTGTAGTGCAGATGGTGAACGTGCAAATGCTCTTTGCTCCCGCACAAAACGCACTGGCAATTGTAATGGGCAAGAAACTTCTGCCGTTTAATCTGCCATGATTTGGATCGTATATACCTGTCGTAATCGGGCGGCGGATCAGCCTGGGACAATTGTGCCAGCAGACGTTTTCTATCCACCTTGCGAATCCCCTTTGGGTGTGGTGTGGATTGCAGAATTTTCTTTCGCGTCTGTTCATTCATAAAACGCATGATAATTAAAAATCGAAAATTAAAAACGAAAAATAAACTCGCGTGGGTCGCGTTTTTCTTTGACTGTGAGGGGAGATATTATATTTATTGTGGGAAAGCACGAGATAAAAGAAATATACTACCTTTTATAAAGCGCGAATAGACGAATAGACGAATAGACGAACCCCGCCCAACTACCCAAAATCTCTGGATTGCGGCTAAAACCATGCCGCAATGACGGCTTTCAGGTACATTACCTGTTTCATTGATTCGTTGATTCGTTGATTCGTTGATTCGTATAACCATTTACAGGAGGAACGGATGGAACTGTGTTATTTTGCAGATGAAATTGACAAAGCCGACTTTGATAAATCTGTGCGCCTGGGCGTAGAAGCGGGTGCAACGGGAATTGAACTGCGCGGCGGCATCTGGGGCAAACGCGTCCAGGAAATCGACAACGACGAATTGCAGCGCGTCCAGGACGTACTGGCAAAGTACAATGTAACCGTTATGTCTGTCGGCTCGCCCGTGGGCAAATGCGCCCACGACAGCGACCAGGAAAAAGCCGAACACCAGCGCATATTTGACCGCATGATCGAACTCGCAAAAGCGTTTGATACAACCGTCATCCGCGGCTTTTCCCTGTGGAATCCCAATCGAAAAAAAGGAGACCGGGCAAATCGACCCGGCGTTGAGAATTATCTCGACGTCATCGTGCCATTTCTCGAACCCATAGCCAAAACAGCCGAACGCGAAGGCGTCACCCTATCCCTGGAAAACGAAGGCGCGACCATTGCCGGCACCTGTGCGGAAGCGAGAATGGTAGCCGACGCCCTCGGCGACACATCGGGATTCAGCTTCTGCTGGGATGTGAACAACGGCATCGGGTGTGGCGAACAGGCTATCCCAGATGGATACGAACAGATCAAAGGACGAATCACCCATCTGCACGTCAAACCCAACCCCGACAAAGAACTGGACCCCATTCGCGACAGCGATATAAAATACGAAGACCTGCTCAAAATGGTCCTATCAGACGGTTATACGGGCAACGTGAGCATCGAACACTGGGGATCCCCAGACCTCATGCTAAAAGGCGTGCGGCAACTGCGCGCTGTATTGGACAACCTGTAAAATGGACTTACACAAATTATTCACAGATGTATTTCATCCCGAACCCGACGAAACAGTAGCCATCATAGCCGATGTCCCGCACGGTGAACTGCGCGATAGCGAGACCTGGCGCGAACGCAGAGAAATGGCCGCCGAATGGCGTGCAGCCTGGGTATCGCTCGGCGAACAGATTGGCTTTGACGTCCAGCCTCTCATTACCTTTCCCGCGACCGGCGCGCACAATGGCAATTTGCCCCTCGACAAAGGCGAACCCATCCCCTTGCGCGACGGCCTGACGCAAGCGACAATAGTAAATGCACTCACGCAATTCTCCGCCACGGCACCCCTATCTATGTGGGCGCGTTCACGCAATGATTTTCGCGCCGCATCATTGCCAGGCGTTGCCCGCCGCATGGAAGAAACCGCGCTCTCTGCGGATTATACCGAAGTGGCGCGCCGCTGCCAGATATTAATGGACGCCCTCTCCGAAGCAGAATACGCACGGGTTATTTTTTCAACCGGCCACAAATGGACCGTTGACCTGCGCTACGGAGAAGCCCACAAAGACGACGGACAACTGCCCCGAGAAAAGGCAAACTCGGCATTTCCCATTATCAATTTGCCGAGTGGCGAGAGTTTCCAGGTACCCTATGAAGGAGAAAGAAAGGGCGACCCGAGTCGCACGGAAGGTGAAATACCCGTCAGTGACAACGGCGATGTCATCGTATTTCGGGTCGAGAACAATCGGATCGTAGATGTCGCGGGAGAAACAACACAGGCCGCGAGCTTCAAAGCCTATTTCGAAGAAGACCCGACGCGCGGCAACATCGCCGAACTCGCCCTGGGATGTAACCCCAAAGCCGTTGTTTGGGGCAATGTCTTAGAAGATGAAAAAGCGGGCTTTCACTGGGCTTATGGACGCAGCGAACATCTCGGCGGCACAATTGGGCCAGAACAATTCAAATCCCCCGCACATATTGTTCACGAAGACATCGTCTATGCCAAAGACAGCCCGATACAAGTGGCGTCACTCCTGTTGATTTCAGCAGACGGGAAAACACGCCAAATCATCCGGGATGGCGAGTATCTGATCTAAAAGGAGATTCACATGTTAATCGACGCGCACAATCACCCAAACTGGCACGGATTCAACGCCGAAAAAATCTTAAAAAACATGGACGAGCAAAACATCGACCAGTTATGGCTCTTTTCCTGGGAAGCGCCAGAAGACGAATACAGTCCCAGCTATCACAACGTATTGCCTCCAACAGGCGTGTGCATCCCCCTCGAAGACGTGATACAGGTAGGGCGCACAGCCCCTGACCGATTTGTACTGGGATATATGCCACATCCAAAGCGGCCCGACGCAATTGACCGCCTGAAAGCAGCCGTAGAAATTCACGGGATTCGCGTTGCCAGCGAACTAAAGGTACGAGTCGTATTTGACGACCCGGATGCCCTCAGACTCTATCACGCCTGCGGTGACATGGGCTTGCCGATCACGATCCATCTCGACTACCCCATAGATCACGGACGCGGGGATTATCCGCGACCAAACTGGTGGTATGGCGGCAGCATCGAAGCATTTGAACGGGCGATTATTGCATGTCCCGAAACCAACTTCATCGGCCACGCCCCGGGATTCTGGGCACACATTTCCGGCGACGGCAAATTCGACAAAGAAGCCTATCCCAAAGGTCCGGTTGAACCGGGCGGCAAAGTACCCCAGATGCTCAAAAAATACGACAATCTATACGCCGACCTCTCCGCGGGATCGGGACTCACCGCAATCAGCAGAGACGAAGCATTTGGCAGACAGTTCTTGATCGATTTTCAAGATAGCCTGTTATTTGGAAGGGATTATTTCGACACGCGCCTGATGGACTATCTACAGCGCCTGAACTTACCAAAAGAGGCATTTGACAAAATAACATATCAAAACGCACAGAAGCTATTGGGTGATGATTAATGTGCTTCACAACCTCTTCTCCCGCAATCCAAACCCCACAATCATCCCCAGAACGGGAAATATCGCAAGCACCATAAACACATTCTGGTACGCATCGAGCGTGGACAGGTTTGCATCGAAGAAAAACTGCAACACCACCCCGATCAGTGCCGTACTGATCGCCATCCCCATAAACCGCAACATACTATAAAGACCTGCAGCAGCACCCATCTGATCTGAATCGACAGTACCCATAACCGTACTGTGCAAAGCAGCCAGCATCAACCCAGCGCCAAGCCCGTAGTACGTCAGCAAACCAGCAATAACCCAGGTCGAAATCGCATCGGACAAATGGGCAAAAGACAGCATCACCGTCAACTGCACAAACATCCCAATCATCACCAGCCACCGACTCTGAAAACGATCGGACATCTGCCCGCCAAACCGAACAATCAGCGTCATCGCCGCAGAACTAATAATCAAAAACACGCCCAACAGTGCCGGACCCATGCGGTGAACATCGACCAGATACAGCGGCATCAACACCCCAATACCGCCCTGCACAAACATCCGCATCGAAGCGCAAAACGTCACCCGACAAAACATGCGATTGCCAAAAAAATTGAGCGGAAGAAAAGGATCTCTCCGCCCTCTTTCCCACCACCAGAAACCGGCAAAAAACAACCCCGCGCCCAAAAGCAACCGCCAATCCTCAAACGGGGCAACCCCCGTCACAGACCGACTGGAAAGGTAAAACATCAAAAACACAATCCCACCCGACAACAACCCGACCCCACCCCAATCGAACTGCCGCAAAAATTTAGACGCCTCTCCAATCACCTGAGAAGGCACCCCCCTGTAAATCGCGACAAAAGTCACAACACTGAGCAAAAGACCCGGCACAAAAGCGGCGCGCCATCCCCAAAGAGCAATGAGAATACCCGCGACAAACGACGACGAAAAACTCATCGCCGGACCCACCGCACTCCACGTCCCCAGGACGCGCCCGCGCTCTCCCTCACTAAAAATCGACACAAGCAACGCCATACCCATCGGCGTCATCCCCCCCACGCCAATACCCTGAATCGCCCTGCCAGCCATCAACCAGCGCATATTCGGCGCCAGAAACGTCATCGTGGAACCAACGCCAAAAATCACAGTCCCCAACAGAATCAACAGCCGCCGGTCAACGCCATCGCTCAAACGCCCATAAATCGGCATCAAAACGACAAAAGGCAGCATAAAAGCTGCCAGAACCCACGCCGTCAAATCTGCGGGAATCCCAAAATCATCCCGAATAACCGGCAATGCAACCCGCGACATGCCAGCCACCATAGGCATCAGCATAGACGAAAACATCAGGCTAATCAACACGCGCCGGGCCGCCCGAGGAGACAGCGGTTCTGCCTCCTCGGATTCTACCTGTCCCTTAGACAAACTCACCTCGCAATTCAACCAATCTTCATACCACACTCGCGGCCGTGTGCTTCGAGCAACGCCTTCCCCGCATCGTAGATCGCCCCAAAAGCATCCAAACTAACCATCACATCGCCACTCATGTGCTTCCCCACCGCACGTACCTTATCACACGCCGCCTCATACGCCGCTATACACGCCGGATGATTCGGCTCTCCGGGATACCCCATGGACTGCGCGATATCTTGAGGACCACCCGCAAAAAACATAAGCCCGTCAACCTGAAGAATCTCATCCAAATTGTCAAAAGCCGTCTTGCTCTCGAGCTGCGGCACAATAATGGTATTGTCATTTGTAAACTCAAAAATCTTTCGACTATCACTGGTATCGTTCAAACCATAAGCCACGCGCTGGCTCATCGCGCTCCGCCGACCCAAAGGCCCGTAAAAACCAAACTGGACAATCCGCTCGGCTTCCTCGGCAGTCTGCAAATTGGGCACCGTAATCATCTGCATGCCCCGGTCCAGCGCCGTCAAAATAGCCGCCTCGGACTGATCCACAACCCGCATAGTCGGCGTCATACCATAAGCATCGCAAAGGCGACAGACCGTCTCAATAGTCGGCAGCGTCAATGCGCCGTGCTGCCCATCCAGCGAAATAAAATCCATCCCCATCTTAGCCGCCACTTCGATCACAATTTCTGAAACAAAACTCATCTGCACGCCAACGGCTTTTTCGCCATTGCGATAACGCTCGAGAATGCGATTTGGTGTAGCCATAAACCCCTCCCTATGTTGTGATTACTTAAAAACCCTAAACCCTCGCAAATTTTTGCAACCGCTGTCCCTGTCCCTCCATACCGATCTCAGCCACATAAATACTACCCTCGTCATCCACGCAAAGCCCGTGCGGCGACTGCACAGCACTCTTATCTTCAAAGCGGCAAATCAACTCCCCATCCGCAGACCACACGCTGATGCGCCCCCCGCCCCCTTGCTCCGCCACATAAATCGTATTGTCATCCGTAATCCACACATCGCCCGGCATCATCACATCGGTCCACATCTCCATAAACTTCCCATCTGGATCAAAAATCTGAATGCGGCTATTCTCCCGGTCGCACACCAGAACCCGCCCGGTCTTATCGCACCCGATATTGTGCACCAATGCAAACTGCCCCGGTCCACTCCCCCCTTCGCCCCACACCGCGATATGCTCGCCATCGCGCGAATACTTGTGAACACACCGGCTGCCATACCCATCCGACACGTAAAACGAATTGCCATCTGGCGCATAAGCAACACCCGTTGGCATATTGTATTCCCTGCGATGAAACGTCGGACCGGGAACCCCGCGGGTGCCCCATTCGCGCTCCAACTCGCCCAACCGGGTATAACGCCTGACAATATGCTGATACGAATCCGTCAAAAACACCTTATCGTCCGGATCGATAAAAATGCCGTGTGACTGACTGATCAAATTCGGCGAAATACCAAAATCGCCATACCCCCACGACGTAATAAAATTGCCATCCTTATCAAACACGACCACGGGATGAACACCGCGCGTAAAGGCGTAAATGCGGCCCTGTGAATCCACCGCAGCATCCGACACCTGCGTAAACACCCACCCCTCGGGCAATTTCGCCCACCCCTCGACTTCCTCGTACCGATAATCGCCTTCTCCAAACAACATATTGCACCTCCTTGAAAATAACGAATAGACGAATCCCCTATTCCTCTTGATACTGCAACTGATAAAGCCGGGCATAAATCCCATTCTGCTTGAGCAGCGTATCGTGGTCGCCTTCCTCGCGGATTTGCCCGCGGTGCATCACCAGAATATTATCCGCATTTCGAATGGTAGAAAGGCGGTGTGCAATCGCAATCGAAGTCCGCGACCGCATCAATTTTGCCACCGCATCCTGAATCCACATCTCGGTCTCCGTATCCACATTCGCCGTCGCCTCATCCAGAATGAGAATATCTGGACCAGAAGCCAGCGTGCGCGCAAAAGATATCAACTGACGCTGACCAACCGAAAGCGAACTACCCCGCTCCAGGACCTCGTGCTCATAAGTAGCGGGCAACTTGTCGATAAACCGGTCTGCATTGACATCGCGCGCGGCTTGCTCGACCTCCTGGCGGCTAATGCGCGGATGTCCCAAACTGATATTGGCCTCAATATCGCCAGCAAAAAGAAAAACATCCTGTTGCACGACCCCAATGCGCCTGCGAAGCTCCTCGACATCCCACTCGCGAATATCGACACCATCCACCAGAATCGCACCCCGCTGAATATCGTAGAACCGACACACCAGACTAATCACAGTACTCTTACCCGCGCCCGTCGCCCCAACCAATGCCAAACTCTGCCCCGGCGCAACGCGAAAAGACACATCGCGCAACACCCATTCGCCTTCATTGTACGCAAACCAGACATTCTGAAACGCGATCTCGCCCTTCAAGTGATCGGCCTTCACAGTGCCGCCAAGTGATTCTGGCTTCGCATCCAACAACTCAAAAATGCGCTCTGAAGACGCCATCGCAACCTGAAGCACGGTAAAACGATCGGCAATATCGCGGAGGGGCATAAAAAACCGCGGAACATATTGCAACATCGCCACGAGCACGCCCCACTGAATTTCCCCATCCAGCACCCGCGCGCCGCCATACCACAACACCAGTGCGGACAACAAAACACCGCCCAACTCCATAATCGGAAAATAAATCGCATGGTAAAACGAACTCTTTAGCCGCGCATCCAGATACTCCTTATTCGGATCTTCAAACCGCTTCACACAGCGATCTTCACAACCAAATAACTGCACCACCTCCATCCCGGACACAGTCTCCTGCAGCGATGAACTAAATCGCGCGAATAAGGTGCGCGCAACGCGATACGCAAAAAAGGTCTTATTCTGCAGCCACACGGTTGCGACAAAAGCCACCGGCAATGCGAGACAGATCAACAAGCCGAGCGTGACATCCATATAAAAAATGTATGCGAGAATCGTGATAATCGTAAAAATATCGCTAATCATCGACACAATGCCATCGGTAAACAACTCGTTGAGGGCATCCACATCATTTGTATTGCGCGCCATCAAACGGCCCACAGGCGTGCGGTCGAAAAAACGCATGGGCAACCGCTGCAAATGCATAAAAATCTGCAACCGCACATCGTGCATAGCCCATTGCCCGATCATATTGGTCGTCCAGCTCTGGCAATACCCCACACCAAATTGCGCGACAAGCAGACCAATATAGAGCATGACCAGATAGGTCAACCCATCCGCATCTCCCGGCACGATATAATCATCCACCGCAATCTTGGTCAAATAAGGCCCGGCCTGTCGCACAACCGCTGCGACAATAATGAGCACAAACGTGAGAACAACCCACCACTTGTAGGGCCTGAGAAAGTTCATCAACCGCGCCATCAAACGCAGATCAAAACCCTTATGACCAATTTCCTCTTCTTCCATTACAATATTTCCAATTCCCGAGCCAGATGCTGGCGTCGAAACATATCCGCATAAATTCCATCGTGCGCAACCAATTCATCGTGTGACCCCTGCTCTACAATGCGCCCCTCATCCAGCACAATAATATGGTCGGCATCTTTCACAGTCGAAATGCGATGGGCAATCAAAATCGTCGTGCGCGAAGCCATAATATCGCGCAAATGTTTGAGAATCTCTTCTTCAGTCCGCGTATCCACACTGGCCAATGCATCGTCCATAATCAAAATCTGCGGCTCTCGAATCACCGCACGCGCAATAGCTGTGCGCTGTTTTTGTCCCCCCGAAAGCGTGACCCCGCGCTCTCCCACAATCGTCTCTAACTCATCGGGAAAAAGGTGCAAATCCGGAGCCAATTGCGAAATCTCGGTCGCGCGCACAACATCGCCCTCTGCCCGCGTGCCCAAAGCCACATTTTCCCGAATCGTATCCGAAAACAAAAATGCGTCCTGCGGCACATACCCGGTCGCATCACGAATGGTCTGAAGCGGTATATCTTCCACCGGCTTGCCATCGACCAAAACCCGCCCTCCATCCGCCTGGATCAACCGGGGGATCAACCGCGCCAGCGTGGATTTTCCCGAACCCACGCGCCCCACCACGGCAAGCGTACTCCCCGCTGGAATCCGAAGATTGATATCTTTGAGCACCCGTTGACCATTGTACGAAAAACTCGCATTGCGAAATTCGATCTCCCCCGTGATACCATCTGTCGCACCACCCACCACATCGGGTTGCGGCGATACTTTCAAAACCTCTTCAATACGCCTCAGCGAAGCCACCGCGCGTTGATACTCATCGACAATTCTCCCCAGCATCGACATCGGGCGACTCATCCGCAGCAAATACGCATTGAACGCCACAAATGCCCCCAGGCTCAAACTCCCCTCAATCACCCGCAGACCACCCAACCACAAAATCACAATCATAGAAACACCGCTCAACAAAAACGTGAACGGATAATACAGGCTGCGGATCTTAATCAAATGGCGGTTGCGCGTGACGTATTCTTCATTGAGAATCCCGAAATCCACAATCTCAAGCGGGCGCATGGCAAAGGCTTTCACCATTCGCATACCCGTCAAATTCTCCTGAATTTTTGAACTGACGGCGGCAAATTGTTCCTGAACCCGTCGGTAGCCCACGCGCACCTTTTGCCCGACCCACCGCGCACAAAAAGCCATCACAGGCATAGGAGCCAGCGCCAAAAGAGCCAACTGCCAGTCAATGATGCACATCAAAACAAGACTGATCACAAAACTCAAAACCGCCTGTAGCGACAGCCGATACGCAAAATAAAAAAACCGCTGAATCGCTTCCACATCATTGGTCGCCCGCGCCATTAAATCGCCCACGCGCTGCGCCTGGAAAAAACTCAGCGGTAGCCGCACAATATGTCGCACATAAATCGTGCGAATATCGCGCTCTATAAAACGAGACGCACTGGCAATAAACCAGCGCATCCCAAAGGACATGCCCCATTGCGCGATACCGAGCACGACCATGAGCGCCCCGTACATCTGCAAATCGCCCATCGGGCTGCCCGTGATTGTATCGACCACATCGCCCGTAAGATCCCCGGCATCCAGTCCTGCTTTGGCCGTATCAATCGCCCATTTCATCAACAACGGAACGAGCGCCTGAACCGCTTGCGTACCCAGCAACAGCACCAATCCCCAGAAAATCTTCCACCGGTGGGGATAGACATACTCCGCAAAGGGTTTAAAAAAGTTAAGCGTCATAAAAACCTCTACACCATCCCTCTCACCTGCTCCAATTTATCGTACAATCGCTTTGGCGACACCTTTTGCGCCGTACCGAGTTCCTGTGCAAAAACCGACACCCGAAACTCCTCGACCATCCACCGCAGCGCCTGCACTGCATCGCGCTTCGCACCCGTCAATTCCGAATCCATCAACTCATCCACCGCGTCTTGAAACGGCTGAACCTGATCGGCCTTTTGTCGGTCCTTCAGCGGATCGAGCATCGCGCGTTCGGCCCGTATCACAATCGCCTTCAAAAACCGACCCAAATGCAACACCTGATCATAAGGCGTTTGTCGCAAAAAATCCGGCGGCATCAAACGCGCGAGATCGGCCTCCATCCCGGAATATCCACTGCGCAACAGGCGAATTTCCCGGTGCGTCTCAAACAGCGATTCCATCGCCTGAATCAATTGCGGTGCCAGATGCTGCAAATACAACCGCGCCTGTTGAACGCGCGATTCAAAGCGCTGGCGCGTTATGGGAAACGCCGCGTCTCGCGTGAACAGATGCGCCATTAAATTTGCGTACGCACCCTCGCGCAAAGCCTCGCGCCCGCCCTCAAACTGCTTCAAATCGCCCAAAGACCGCTTCAACGCCCGCATCTCATCCCGCATTTCGCGCTCGCACAACCGCATCCAACCCACCTGGGTCTCGCGTTCCGCCTCATCCGCGCGCTTAAACAAACACACATCCACGCGACCTCCCTCGCGCTTCAACCCCACATAGCCAAACACCGGCATCCCACCGGCTTGCATCACCTCTACGCGCTCGGGTAATTCACCCAGCGTCTGCCCCGTCACATCTCGGCGCGCCACCTGCTTCTGCGCCCGCATCCACGCATCGGACTGCACATCTTCTTCGCGCGCATCTAACTGCTCGCGCAACACGCGCAAATCCCGCGCCGCCACAATCGCCTTCTCTTTCTCGTCTCGAACTTCCACGCGCATCTGCAAATGTTCGGGCAAATCGCGCACATTCCAATCGCTTTGAGAAATCTCAATACCGTATGTACCCAGAATATGAGCAGACAGCGAATCCAAAAACGCGCCGTGAGTTGGCTGCAAAACCGCGGCAATCTCTCGCGCCCTGTCCGGCACGGGAACAAACCGCTTGCGAATACTTTTTGGAAGCCCGCGCAACAAATGCGTAATCTTCTCTTCCAACAACCCCGGCACCAGCCAGTCCAGCACCTCAGGCTGTACAAAATGCACCAGCTTGTACGGCAATTGCAACGTCACGCCATCTCGATCCTGCCCGGGCCGATACGCATAAGAAAGCGGCACCTCTTCGCCATCCACCTCCAAAAAATTGGGAAACGCATCCCGATCAAAATCCACCTGCTCGCCCGCCAGATGCTTTTCGGACATCAGCAAAAAATCCGCGCCCTTTCTCTTAACCAGGCGATTCAAATCGTGCGTAGAAGACACATTCTCCAATCGCTCGGCATAAAACCGATATGCAGCCTCGTCCAGATCCAGAAATTGCATCAACCGCTGTTGCATCTGCCATGTTTCCACGCGCGCGCGCAAATCCCGATTCTGAGCTACAAACTCATAGGGCAACGCCACCTCATCATTCACCAGAGCCTCGCGGATAAAAATCTCCGTCGCAGCACTGGCATCTATGCGTCCATACCCCACGCGCTTTTGCCCCACCTGCAAACCGTGCAGCGTCAAAGTCTCGGTCGCCAGCACCCGCCCCGACCGCATACTGTAAAACGGCTCCTTATACGATGCCCGGCACAAATGTCCGCCCAACTCCACCAGCCACGACGGCTGTATGCGAGCCACAGTGCGCGCATACAAACGCGACGTCTCCACCACCTCCGCAGCCACAACCCAACCGGGCGTACTCTTTTTATTATCCTCCCCTTCCTCTCGCCGTTGAAACAGCCCAGACCCGGGAAACAACATCGCATCGCGCCCGCGCGCTGCGCGATACATATTGCCTTCCTTCTTTTGCGCCACATTGCCCAACAACCCACTCACCACCGACCGGTGAATCGCATCGTATCCCGCATCGTCCCGGTTCATCCGAAAAGCGCCCATCTCGCGCAGCGTGTGTCGAATCTGCATGTAAATATCGCGCCATTCGCGCATGCGATTAAAAGACAAAAAATGCTGCTTACAAAATTTTCGCATCTGGCTCTGCGTTCTCAATTTCTCAAACGTATCGTGATACGCCTTCCAGATATTCAGCAACGCGATAAAATCCGACTCTCCATCTACAAACCGCTTGTGCTCCTGGTCTGCGGCCTTCTCTTGCTCGAGCGGCCGCACGCGCGGGTCCTGAATGCTGATTGCCGACGCAATAACCAGCACCTCGCGCAAAGCGCGTTCTTTTTGCGCTTGCAAAATCATCCGCGATACCGTCGGCGCAAGCGGCAAACGCGCCATATCGCGTCCCAGCGGCGTCAAACGCTTGCGATCATCAATCGCGTCCAGTGCCCTCAACACATTAAATCCCCCCTGAATCGCCTGAGAACGGGGGGGATCAATAAATGGAAACGTCTCGACATCGCCCAGCCGCAGCGCAATCATCCGCAAAATGACCTCAGCCAAATCCGACCGCTGAATTTCGGGCTGCGTGTACTCTGGCCGCCCGAGAAAACTCTTCTCATCGTACAGGCGAATACACACCCCATTTTGCACGCGCCCACACCGCCCTGCTCGCTGCCTGGCACTGCTTTGAGAAATCTCCTCCACCGGCAGCCGATGCGTCTGATTGCGCGGATTGTGCCGGCTGACTCGCGCCAGACCCGTATCGATCACATACCGAATACCTGGAATCGTAATCGACGTCTCCGCAATATTCGTCGCCACCACAATGCGCCGATACCTCTGCTTGTGAAACACCTTCTGCTGATCGCCCGCTGTCAACCGCCCAAACAGCGGCAAAACCTCTGTAAAGCGAAACTGTCGCCCCTCCAAACGCCTGCGCGTCTCGTGGATATCCTTCTCCGTAGGCATAAAAACCAGAATATCGCCACGTCCCGCATCAACCACCATATCCACTGCGGTCACCGCCGCATCGATATACGTCAGGACATCACTTTCCCCGGCGAGATCTTCTATAGGCAAATATTGCACATCCACCGGATACATCCGCCCGGACACCTCAATAATGGGCGCATTGTCAAACGCCTTTGAAAACGTCTCCGTATCAATCGTCGCCGATGTAATCACAATCCGCAACTCGGGGCGGCGCTTTTGCAACAGACGCAAATACCCCAGTAAAAAATCGATATTCAAACTGCGCTCGTGCGCCTCATCAATAATAACCGTATCGTACTCATACAAATACGGATCGCCCTGAATCTCCGCGAGCAACATCCCATCCGTCACCATCTTGATCCGCGTCTCGGGCGCCGTCTCATCCTTAAACCGAATTTTGCACCCCACCTCGGCACCCCACGCGACATTTAACTCCTCTGCAATGCGCCGCGAGACCGACAGCGCCGCCACGCGCCGGGGTTGAGTACACGCAATTTTTGCCGCCACACCGCGGCCAGCCTCCAAACACATCTTGGGCAACTGCGTCGTCTTCCCCGACCCCGTCTCACCCGCCACGATCACCACCGGATGCTCTCGAATCGCCCTGACAATCTCATCCTTTCGCGCTGTAATCGGCAACGCCTCTGGATACGTCAGGTGTAGCGGATTCTCCTCCCGGTCTTTCCGCAACGCCGCCGACCGCTCCGCCTGCACCTTCAGATTCTTCAACCGTCCCGTATCGCGTCGCTTTTGCCGCTGTATTTGCCGCAACTGCCGCGCAATCTCCATGCCATCTTTGAGCATACACGCGGGCAGCAGCGACCACACAGCCGACATTGGACTCGGCCGCTTTCTGCGCGATCTGCGTTTTTTTATTTGTTGGTTTTTACTCGCCATCCTATCCTTCGGTATATCAACGCTGAATCCGCCTACAGTCCATCCCAATACGCCCACATATCATCCGGCGTCTCAAAGCGCATATCGTTATTATCCCTCCGCCGAAATCGACTCACAAATGCCATGCGAATATCCCGCCCACAATTTACTCCCGGGCTGTGCAACATCAAATGATGCCAGAACGTCACCGTACCCGGCGGTCCCGTAACATCAACCGGCGTGGGAAGATCGTAATACTCCCCCTGCGCATTGCGAAATGCATCTAATCCATTCACCAGACTGTGCGTCTTAAAATACTCATAAGCCCGCTTGTGCGCACCCGGCCAGATCGAAAACCCACCCGAGCGCGGCTTGACGTGATTGATATTCACCGTCACCGCAATCGCAAAGGTATCCACCACGCCTTCACACGTATAGCCATCCAGATGCATCTGCCTGGCTGGCGTCCAATTGTCGTGCCCCTCGGGATAAATCATCTTGGCAAATGTGTAATTCGACACTGCCAGGGTCCCTTTACCCACCATCTCCTCGCACATATCCTGAATCGGGGTCTCCGTCAACGTCGCTCGCACATCGGGATGACTGCTGCATTTCAAATTTCCCTTCGGACCCGCATTGATCCACGTCTCGGGATCATCGCGATCAGCCTCAATCTCTTCCCACAACACATCCACCGCCTTATCGATCAAGTGCATCGGTACCACATCGCGTTTGACAACATACCCCTGTTCTTTGAAATGCAATTTTTCTTTATCGGTAAAATAAGCCATAATCTTCTCTCCCCCAGCAAAGATTTGTAGAAATCGGACAAACAAAATATCGTTTCTTTTTTCCCATAAATCAACCGCGATCAACGCCCTCAATTGAAAAAGTTTTTTGTCTAATAACAAGCGACAGATTGAAATATTCTGTCGCATAGCTACCAACAGGTACCCGCCTGTTCTAACCGAGAATAAACAGATTCTGACGTGTAATATCAACATGTTAAAAAAATATAGATTTCTGGCATGTCATTTGCAGATAAACTGCGAAAAACGCGCATCCCTAACCCATTCCACACATGGTCTCACATGTCAGATCAAATATTTCTCAACCCACTATTCCGCATTTTGCGAACAAAGTATTGCCAGATTGTACTTTTCGCACTCCTCCCTTCGTCGGCTCACGCAGCCTTCGAATTTCAACCCATTGGTGCCCATACCTCAGGTGCTGGCGATGCAGGCGTGGCACTCGCAACCGGTGCTGCAGGCGCATTTTGGAATCCCGCGGCATTGGCCTGGGGCAAGCGAATAAGCTTGTTTGGCACGTATGATCGGCCCTTTGGAATAGCCGAACTGGCAACCCATGCGTTCAGTGCTGGTCTGAAGATTGGACCTCACGGCCTGGGCGCGAGATATACGGGATTTGGATTTGCGCTATACAAAGAACAGGTATTTGGTCTCGCTTATGGACTGCGCGTATTTCAACAACTGAGCCTGGGCCTCGGCATACGCGCCTTACAACTGAGCACAGCGGGAATACCCACACAACACTGGATGGTATTTGACGCCGGGATAAGATTGCAAATGCGCGAAAACGTCTTTCTGGGCGCAGCAATCTGGAATGCAGGTAGCAGGCACACATCGCTTTTGGGACAGGGTGGCACCGTGGGAATGGGCATTGTCGCCATGCCGCAGGTCGCGCTGGTAGCAGATATACAGAAAGAAGCGAATTTCCCCACAGGGGCGGGCATTGGGGTGATGTATCATATCCACCCCCAACTCGTGCTACGCACAGGTGCAGGTAGCCGCCCAGAACGATTGAGCGCGGGGTTTGGCCTGCGAAAAAATGGCTTTGTGATTGACTATGCCGCAGTATGGCATACAGTACTGGGAATCACGCACCGCGCTTCAGTAATCTATGAGCATTAACCCTGTCTTAAGGTATCCGCGCTTGACAGGATTTGGGCCTTCGGCTATTTTGGGACCATGAATTTGGCCTTGAAAATTTTGCGCGAAATCGCCCTTTTTGGGGCGTGTGCCATATTTACGGCAATAATCGGATTGATTGTAATCGATCAAATTGCAATGCCGATCTATGTGCGGCAAGGCGTAGAAGTCGCCGTTCCCGACCTCATCGGGCTTACCCCTTCACAGGCGCAGGCGCAATTGCAAGACAAGGACCTGCGCATGAAAGAGCGAGAACCGCGCTGGGATGCTTCTGTACCTGCAGGACAAATTGTATGGCAAAATCCGTCTGCCCTCTCGCACGTAAAACCCAATCGCACGGTCTATGTCGCGCCGAGTTTGGGACAGCGTCTCCACGTCGTACCCGATCTTCGCAACCGCCCTCTGCGACAGGCTCAATTGTGGATTGCACAGGCGGATTTGACCGTCGGTAAAATCACCGAAATATCATCTTCAGAAATAAAAGAAGGCAATATTATCGACCACAAACCCAAAGCTGGCGAAAAAGTCGCCCAGGGGACGCAGGTCGAACTGATTGTAAGCACGGGTCCGCCTCGCGCATTTGTCAATATGCCCCGGGTTACCGAGCTAAAATTAGACGAAGCCCGGCGTCTGTTATTATCGCTCGGTCTGCAACCCAATAATATCCGATACGAATTTAGCACCGCTTATGAACCCGACATCGTAATCCGCCAGGAGCCAGAATCGGGCACGCCAATAAAACGCGGGTCTCCTGTGCTGTTGATTGTGAGTAAGCTGTAATACAGCAGTCAGCAAAATAAGCACAACTATTTTGAGGTGGCTGGGCGGGGAACTGATAGCTGATAGCTAATAATTTGAGGTTAATATGGTAAAAATTGCCCCATCATTTCTCTCTGCCGATTTCCGCACGCTCGAAAATCAGGTGCGCCTGGTCGAAGAGGCCGGTGCCGAATATATCCATCTGGATATTATGGACGGGCATTTTGTGCCCAATATCACCTTTGGAGCGCTGGTCGTCGAAGCCATCCGCAAAACAACAGACCTGATACTGGACGTGCATCTCATGATCTCTGAACCCGGTAAATATCTGCAAGATTTTGCCGATGCAGGCACAGATATTTTGACCGTCCATGTCGAGATTGAAGAAGATGTACCCCCACTGTTGGATCGCATCCGAAAAGCCAATATGAAAGCCGGTGCTACCCTGCGCCCGGGCACGGATATCGAGGCGTTATTTCCTCTGTTACCCAGCCTGGACCTCGCACTCATTATGTCGGTCGAACCGGGCTTTGGTGGCCAGTCATTTATGCCGGCGTCTCTCGATCGGGTGCGGGCATTAAAAGCCGAAATCGCACGGCAGGGATTGGACGTCGAAATAGAAATTGACGGCGGCATAGGCGTGGAAAACGCACATCAGGTGGTCGAAGCAGGCGTACAGGTACTCGTAGCGGGTTCGGCAGTATTTCGCGACGGGACCATTGCAAAAAACGTACAGGCCATTCGCCAGGCGGCAATGGGATAGGGATTTTCGTCCGCTTATTTCTTGCATAAAATCGGCGAATCTTCTATATTTCTCCGTCTTGCCCCGCCATTTTTAAGGGTTTTTCATGTTTGAAATGTTGACAGAGCGCCTCAATGGCGTATTTAAGCAACTTCGCAGCCGCGGTCGATTGAGCGAGGCGAACATCGACGACGCCATGCGAGAGGTGCGCCGGGCATTGCTCGAAGCAGATGTCAACTACAAAGTTGCCCGCTCTTTTATTGCGCGGATCAAAGAACGCGCAATAGGTCAGGAAGTGCTCAAAAGCATCACGCCCGGGCAACAAGTTGTAAAAGTTGTCCACGACGAATTGATCGCGTTGATGGGCAATCAAAATGCCGCATTGCAATTTGCGGAATCGCCGCCCTCAGCAATAATGATGGTTGGGCTCCAGGGATCGGGTAAAACGACAGCCTCAGCAAAATTGGCCCGACTATTGGCATCGGAAAACAAAAAACCCTTGCTCGTGGCGGCTGATATTTATCGTCCCGCAGCAATTGATCAACTTTGCGTGCTCGCCGAGCAAGTGGGCGTGCCCGTACACCGGGCGCCAGAAGGCACCGATCCGGTCGATATTTGCACGCAAGCGATGGATCGGGCGAAAAATGAAAATCGCGATGTCGTCATTCTCGATACAGCGGGTCGGCTACACGTTGATGACGAGCGAATGGATGAGGTATTTCGCATCCGCGAAGCCGTATCGCCCTCAGAAATTCTGTTTGTGTGCGACGCCATGACCGGACAAGATGCCGTATCGTCAGCCTCGGCCTTTTACGAAAAACTCAATTTTTCAGGCGTAGTACTCACGCGCATGGACAGCGACACCCGCGGCGGCGCAGCTTTATCCATCCGCGAGGTTGCCGGCGTCCCGATTAAATACATCGGCGTCAGCGAAAAAGTCGATGGCCTGGAAGTATTTCATCCCGACCGCATGGCCTCTCGCATTTTGGGCATGGGCGATGTGGTTACACTGGTGGAAAAAGCACAGGCGTCCATTGACGCTGAACAGGCGAAAAAAGTCGAGCAAAAACTTCGCTCGGCATCGTTCACATTTGACGATTTTCTCGAGCAAATGGCGCAAATCAGGCAGATGGGACCCTTAGATCAACTGATGAAAATGATTCCCGGAGTAAGCAAGTCCATGCCGGACTTGCAGGTGGATGAAAAGGCCTTCACGCATATTGAGGCAATCATCTATTCAATGACCCCAGCAGAACGCGACAAACCGCATATTATTAATGGCAGCAGGCGCAAACGCATTGCAAATGGCAGCGGGCGCAGTATTCAAGATGTCAACAAATTGCTCAAGCAATTCAACATGATGCAAAAAATGATGAAACGCATGTCCCGTATGGAAAAACAGGGCAAAATGGCAATTCCGATGTTCGGATAATACAAAGGAGTTTGATTTGGTTCGACTTCGCTTACGTCGTATGGGCGCAAAAAAAGCGCCGTTCTTCCGCGTGGTAGCGGCTGATGCCTCCTCACCTCGCGACGGACGGTTCATCGAAGTTTTGGGGCATTATAATCCGACAAAAGATCCCCAGATTATCGAGTTAAAAGAAGACCGCATAAGGTACTGGTTGGGCGTGGGCGCACAGCCCTCCGATACAGTACTCAGTTTATTTCGCCAAAAGGGCCTACTCTCAAAAACTCAGGATGAGGACGCACAACCTGCCGATGCTGAGTCAGATGCCGCATCTGAGGAATGAGTCTTGGAGCCGGATTTCGTCACGATTGGCAAAATTATGAAACCCCGGGGCATTCGGGGTGAAGCTTTTCTGCTACCGCTGACCGATTTTCCGCAACGATTTCACGATCTGGATTCTGTGCGCGTTGAAGCCCCCGATGGCACATATTCTGCATTAAACGTGGCTTATGTACGCGCTTATGGTTCGCGCCTGGCAATCAAATTTCAAGACATTGACACCCCTGAGAATGTGGGACGATTGCGCGAACACTTTATTCTGGTGCCCCGCGATGCCGTGCATCCCTTGCCCGACGATTCGTTTTACGTTTTTGAACTCGAGGGACTACCAGTTGAAACAGCATCGGGCACCATGGTGGGACATGTCGTAGAAGTCCTGTCGTATCCGGCCAACGATGTGTATGTGGTGGATCGCAACGGCGAAGACGTATTGATCCCGGCCGTGCGCGAGATTGTCCACGTGGACCAAAAAGCCGGCAAAATTATCGTGCAGGAAATCGAAGGGCTTTTGTAGGACGACCTTCTGTGATGCGAATAGACGTGATCACAATTTTTCCCGATCTGATTCGGGATGCGCTCAAGTACAGTATCCCGCGACGCGCCATTGATGCGGGATTGATCGACATTTTGGCGCACGACCTTCGAGACCACGCACACGACAAGCACAAAACAATCGACGATACGCCTTATGGCGGTGGCGCGGGGATGATCTTCAAACCCGAACCCATTGCACGCGCGATAGAGGCACTCCCCACAGGTGGCCGCGTGATTTTTCTCACGCCTGAAGGACGGCAATTTACGCAATCTGTGGCCAATGAATTGTCTTTGTCGGACCATCTGGTATTATTGTGCGGTCATTATCGCGGCATTGATGAGCGCGTCCGCGAAAACTATGTCGATGATGAAATCTCAATCGGCGATTATGTGCTCAGCGGCGGCGAACTGCCCGCCCTCATTCTGATCGATGCATTAATCCGGTTAATTCCCGGTACCATTGGCAATGCCGAGTCAGCACTTGAAGACTCGTTTCAAAATGGCCTGTTGGATTGTGCGTGGTACACCCGCCCTCGTGAATTTGAAGGCTTGACCGTGCCAGACGCATTGCTCAGTGGAGATCACAAAAAAGTCGCCCAATGGCGACGGGAAAACGCGCGACAACGCACGCTTGAGCGACGCCCCGATCTGTTGGAATAGCCAACTTTGTTTGAACTTTAATTTTTTTCAGGAGTATGTAAATCATGGATGCCATTTTGAAATCTGTTTCCGAAGCACACCTGCGCGATGATATACCCGCGTTTGAAGCCGGCGATACCGTGCGCGTACACGTCCGCGTGGTAGAAGGAGAAAAAGAACGCATCCAGCTTTTTGAGGGTGTGGTCATCCAGCGTCGAGGACCGGGTATTCACGCGACATTTACGGTTCGCAAAATTAGCACGGGTGGCGTTGGGGTAGAGCGCATCTTTCCACTGCACACACCTCGCATAGCCAAAATTGAAGTACTGCGTCGCGGTAAAGTGCGGCGATCAAAAATTTATTACCTGCGCAACCTGCGCGGTCGTGCTGCCCGCATTGCAGAACGTCGATAGGAATTCTATTATGCCTCCTCGCCGAGCGCGACAACGCCGCACCCCCAACAAACCCCGGCCAAAATTGCCCTATTCAGAACGGAATATGTGGCTTTTTGGGCTTGCACTTGCCACCATTGCACTGGGCTATGTTTTTCTCTCGCTACCGCCAGTCGATGGCTTTATGTCGCTCACGCTTGCCCCGCTGCTGCTCGTACTCGGTTACTGCGTATTGATCCCAATAGTCCTGCTCAGTGGCAATAAAGAAGAGGAGCCATCAACCGATGTGAGATAGATTTAACACTATCCGGGCGGTTAGCTCAGTTGGTTAGAGCGCCTGCCTTACAAGCAGGAGGTCACTGGTTCGAATCCAGTATCGCCCACCATAAACTTAAAAAAGGCTTGCAAGAATTCTTGTAAGTCTTTTTTTGTTAAGGCTTGATTTTTCCGTATAAGAAGCTAATTTGAAACATCGCGAGTAATCTGTATTCCTTTCCGTCTTTTGAATTGAGGACCCCATGAAAATTACAGACATCGAAGTGATTACATTCCGCACGCCAGGCGGCAGGTCTCGACCGAGTAAGTGGGGCTACGGCATCTGGGGAGAAGAGCAAAAAGAGTCGGCAAGCTCAATCTTCAAAATTGTAGCTGATGAAGGGATCGAAGGATATATGGTTGGTGGCGATCGGCGATATCTCGAAGGTCCGATCAAGCGCATGTTGATCGGCGAAGATCCTCTTGCGCGTGAAAAAATCTGGAACTGGATGGACCAACTCGTCACCTTCGGTCACAGCTTGCCCGAGCATGTTATGGGTGCAGTCGATTGCGCCCTCTGGGACCTGCTGGGCAGAATGGTTGACCTGCCCGTACACAAGATCCTCGGCGGTGCGCGCGACAAAGTCAAAGCATACGCCAGCACCTATCCCAACATAGGCAAACCAGAAGATTATGCCGAACATGCGCTCGAATGCAAAAAACAGGGATACAAAGCATACAAAGTTCACGCGTACATCTGCTGGAACCCACACACCTGGGAACCTGCCCCACAGGTACCCGGATTTCCCAAAGAAGACATAGAAGTATGCAAAGCCGTGCGCGAAGCCGTCGGCGACGACATGGTCTTGATGTTAGACCCCTTTGGCGTTTACACTTTAGAGCAATCGCTGTGGGTCGGTCGCGAACTGGAAAAACTGAATTACTACTGGCTCGAACACCCCATGGTCGAAACGCGAACAGAAGCATACCGACGATTGACCCGCGAACTGGACATCGCCATACTCTCGCCAGAACACATTCCCGGTGGCGTCTTCACACGCGCCGAATGGGTGCTTCAGGGCGCATCCGACATGCTGCGCATCGATCAAAACTATGGCGGCATCACGGGATGCTACAAAATGGTCAACATAGCCCAGGCCTTCGGCATTCAGTGTGAAATGCACTATGGCGGATGGGCAAACATGCAAATCCTGGGCGCAACAACAGAAGCAACCTGTGAATACTATGAACGCGGCCTCTTGCGTCCCGACTTCGACTACGAAACCCCACCCCCCTATTTGAATTCCATTGTCGATCCCCTGGATGATGACGGCAATGTCATCCTCCCTCAGCTACCAGGTCTGGGATTTGATTTCAACTGGGACTATATTAACGACAATCTGATTGACCCATAACAGGACGTTGGCCACCGGAACCAGGAGGACGATAGAAAAGGAGACCAGCTATGGCCAGGATACTTGAGGAAGATGCAAGCGGCGCTGTCGTCTATCAGATCACCGACGACCCACTCGAAAAATCCAATATTTACTGCGAACAGCCCTACTGTTCGGCGGACTCCCGGGTTTTTGTGTACGAACGACAAAATCCGAAATCCAGCTCTAACTACAACGAATATGTGATCTGCGAATTCGGGACCTGGAAGAGTGAGGTTTTGGGGCAGGGACTGCGGGCACCGGGGATGAGCCACACCGGGATCTTTTACTACCGCCACGTACAGGAGGGAAAATGCCTGGAACTGCGGCGGGTGGATCTCGCCACGGGAGAATGGGAGGTAATTTTCGAATTTCCCGAAGATTTTCAGCACCGGGGGATGGACACAGTGTCTCCCGACGAGCGCTACTATGCCTATGGCGTCACCCTCAGCCTGGAACCCCAGATGTTCGGGATCGAACTGCTGGATTTGAAGACCGGCACGCGGGATCTCATCCACACCGATCCGGATATTTGCAACCCCCACACCCAGTTCGAGCCTACCTGGGGCAAGCAAATTATGGTACAGCACAACCGGGGATGCAAAGTGCTGCCCGACGGTACCAGGGCGGTAATTTTCGGAGAACAGGGTGCCACGGAATTTCTCCTGGACATCCCGAGCGGAAAGGTGACGCGGTTGCAGGTAGGGGAACCTTATACGCCCAGCATCGTGGGACACGAAGCCTGGATTGCGGGAACGAACGAGATCTTGCTCACAGTCCGTGCCCCGAACGCCCGGGGGCTACACAGCCCCGAGGAATGGTATTTTGCACAAGGCGACTACACCCCCGAAAAGGGCAATCTGCTGGGCGTAAAAGCCGGGGAACCGCCACGGAGCGTCTCGCGCGGGTATCGGTTTAATCACCTGGGGACATCTCCGTGCGGCCAGTACTTTTTTGCCGATGACTGGCAGGGATCCGGCAAGCTCCTGCTGGGATCCATCCAGACGGGAAAAAATGCGGTCGTATGCGACGCCCGCACCTCAATTCTCGTCAAAAAAGCGCATCCGCACGCCTACGCCACTCCGGATATGCAGTGGATGGTGTTCACATCCGACCTGAGCGGACAGCCCCAGATTCACGTGGCCTCCATACCACCGGATCTGGTAAATGGACTGAACGGGACAACGGATTGAGAAAAACATACTTTAGGCGAAAGGAGTAAATCTTGAACAGTGATCCAGGGCTTCCCACCGTTGCACCAGAAGATGTGGGACTATCGGCTACGCGTCTGCATCGCATCAATCGCGTGATGCAACGCTATATTGACGAAGGCAAACTCGTCAGCATTATAACGATGGTCTGTAGGCATGGCAAAATCGCGCATTTTTCATGTTTCGGAACACAAGACACAAAAGTACCCACAACGCGCGATACAATTTATCGGATTTATTCAATGACCAAACCGATCACAACTGTCGCGGCCATGATGCTCTATGAAGAGGGGCTTTTTCAACTGGATGATCCCGTATCGGATTTTATTCCAGAATTAAAAAAAGTGAAAGTCTTCGCCGGTACAGGCATACCCCCAGAGGACCTGGAGCGAGAAATCACGATTCGCCATTTGATGACCCACACATCGGGGATGACCTATGGCTTTATGGGCAATTCGCCCGTCGAACAAATGTATAATCAGGCAAAAATTAATCGGCCAGACCATTCGACAAAAGAAATGGTACAAACACTGGCAACGCTACCCCTGGCGAATCAACCGGGTACAGCCTGGCGTTACAGCGTATCGACCGATGTACTCGGGCATTTTGTCGAAGTTATCTCCGGCATGCCCCTCAATGCGTTTTTCAGAGAGCGAATTTTAGATCCCCTCGGCATGGAAGACACGGAATTTTGGGTGCGCGAAGGACAGGGCCATCGGTTTGCGACAAATTACGGCCCGGCACAAGAAGGTGGGATTCGCGTGATTGACGACCCGGCAACCAGCAAATTTTCCAGTCCGCAAAAATTCTATTCCGGTGGCGGTGGATTGGTCTCCACAGCCTCTGATTATATTCGCTTCTGCCACATGATGCTCAATGGAGGCGTGTTTCAAGGCGTGCGGCTACTGGGGCGCAAAACCGTCGAACTGATGACAATGAACCACTTGCCCGACGAACTGATGCCCATCTCTCTGGGGCTGACAAATCTATCGGGTGAAGGTTTTGGATTGGGAGGCGCAATTTTACTCGATGCTGCTGCTGGCGGTCCCGGCAGTGTGGGGACATTTCGCTGGGGCGGTGCGGCAACAACAGCGTTCTGGATCGATTATGAAGAAGAACTCGTCGGGTTATTGCTCACGCAATTCATGCCCGCAAACTATTATCGCATTCGCGCTGAATTTAAAACACTCGTGTACCAGGCATTGATTGAGTAATGTATCGGAAACCATTCACCATATTGATCGAGATATTTATCATTTTCCTTCTTTTAACACCTGTTTTGGGTGAACAAATACCCAATGTGGATCGCGTGGTTGTGTACAAAAAAAAGCGCGTATTGCAATTGTGTCGGGGCGATAGCGTGCTCAAACAGTATCCAATTGCACTGGGCAAAACACCCGAGGGCCATAAAATGCGCGAAGGCGACTCGCGGACGCCAGAAGGCCGCTACATATTGGACTGGCGCAACCCCAACAGCAAATACTATCTATCTATACACATCTCCTATCCAAACAAAGCTGACAAACAACGCGCAGACTCCCTTGGTGTAAACCCAGGCGGAGCTATCATGGTTCACGGATACCCAACTGGTAGAACGGCTTCCCTATGGAATAGATACTGGTTCTTGGGACGCGACTGGACGGACGGATGTATAGCCGTATCAAACGAAGCGATGGATGAAATTTGGGCTTCCGTAAAAGATGGAACGCCAATTGATATCCATCCATAGTCACAATCAACTTTATGGAGGCAATAGTGAGCGGACGATTTGGATACAACATGGATAAATCCACACCCCTTGAAGAGGGCATTGTATGGGGTGCAGAAAATGGATTTCGCTATATCGACTTTCAGGCCGATATGCCCCCTAATAATCTCGCTTCTTTTGACAATATGCGCGTAAAACGCATTCGCGATCTGTGTGAAAAACACGCAGTACAAATCGGCATCCATCCCTCATCCGCCATTAACAATGCCGAATATGTCCCAATTTTATCCGAAGCAGTCGATGTCTATGTAAACGCCAATTTTGATCTGGCAGTTCAGTTGGGATGTGGCTGGATCGTCGGCCATGGGGGCTATCACTTTGGCGATATAGCCTTGCGCCGAGATGCTGCCATAGAACGCATGAAACGACTGGCACATCGAGCGGAAAAAACCGACATCGCGATCTATTTTGAAAATCACAACCTGGAACCCGAACACGCCGAAATTCACTATTTGCCGCACAACGTCGAAGAGACGCAATGGTTTTTTGATGCCATACAATCCGATCACTTCAAGTGGGCTTTCAACATAGCACACGGACATCTCGTACCCGAAGGCTGGGCTGGATTTCTCGATGCCTTTGGCGTAGATAACATTGGCCAGGTACGCATCAATGACAACAATGGCGATTACGAAATACACCTGGTACCGGGAGAAGGCACAATCGATTTTGACGCACTTTTCAAACGCTTAAACGCCATGGGATACGAAGGATGGTTCAGTCTGGGCTTTGGAAATGCAGCCGACAAAATTCGCATAAAAAACGAGTTTGAAAAAAAGCTATAAGGAGGTAGAACATTGTCGTTAGTCACAGTTATCGGACGTGGGCATTCGGGCACGCGGTTGATCTCCCACACGCTCTATGCCAGCGGTATGTACATGGGACGCTTGATCAATGCATCGGGCGATAAAATGCCTCCCCAGGCGCTGTACGATGCATGCCGCGTAATGGCAAAATACGTGAAATGGAATGGCGGGTTATCGTGGGATTTTGATGACCTGCACACCATGGACATCGACCCCGAATTTATCCACCTCGTCGAAACCTATTTGCAAGACGTGCTTCCCCCCAGAAATCGGTACGAGAACTACGGATGGAAATTACCCGAAACCACACTCGTCTATCCGTGGATTGTGCGCATGTTTCCCGATGCCAAATACATTCACTGGGTACGCGATCCCCGCGACTGCATCTTAAGTGGGCACAAAACAGATGATCTGCGCGACTTCGATATTCAATATCCGCACACAGACGACATACGCGAACGGCGGGCGATTTCCTGGTTATATCAGTACGAAATCATGAAATCCACACCCGTACCCAAACACTGTATCACCGTGCGATTTGAGGACGCGATATTAAATCAGGATGAGACATTTGCGCGGGTAGAGGCATTCCTCGGATTTCCATTGGGCAAAGTAATCGTACGCCCCGATTCCGTAGGCAGATGGAAAACCGATGATGGCGTCCATAATTTTGAATTTTTGCATCCCGCCATGAAAGCATATCAATACATTTAGAACCGCGAACATGCCCTACAAAACCTTTGACCGCTTCAAACTCAAACTCCGCCCCCTCAACCAGCGGGAACACGACCTCTCCGTCGATCAAATACCCGACCTCAATGCGCCAATACCTCCCTTTGACAACCCCAACCTTCCCATTGTCGCAGATCGCATTGTACGCGCCAGACAAAACAATTGTGCGGTCATCTTCATGATCGGCGCCCACGTCATTCGCGCCGGTGCTGCGCGCTACCTCATCGACCTGATGGAACGCGGCCTCATCACCCATATTGCGGGCAATGGCGCCTGTGCCATTCACGACTACGAATTTGCCCGCATCGGCGCAACCACCGAAAGCGTGGGTAGATATATCCGCACCGGAGAATTTGGACTGTGGACCGAAACCGGCGACCTCAACCTCATTGCCCAAACAGCGGCGCAAAAAGGCATTGGACTGGGCGAAGCCGTTGGGCGCGACATCCTCGAAAGCAATTACCCACACAAAGACATCAGCATTTTTGCCGCTGCAGTCCGACTCAATATCCCCATCACCACACACGTCAGCATCGGTTATGACATCGTCCACGAACACCCCAACTGCGACGGTGCCGCAATTGGCGCAAGCACCTATACCGACTTCTTAATTTTCACAGAATCCATCTCCCACCTCGAAGGCGGCGTCCTCCTCAACATCGGCACGGCCATCATGGGACCTGAAGTCTATCTCAAAGCCCTCGCCATGGCCCGCAATGTCGCCCGCCAGGAAAATCGCAGCATCGCCAGATTCACCACGGCAGTCTTCGACCTCATCCCCCTCGGCGACGACCTCGACACCGAAGCTCCCAAAACCGACCCCCGCTACTACTATCGCCCCTTCAAAACCATCCTCGTTCGCACCGTGCGCGACGGCGGCGAAAGCTATTATATCCAGGGCGACCATCGGGAGACGATTCCAAATTTATATCGGCTAATCACAACCGAAAGTTGATGGACTAACCTGAGATACGGCCAGTTGTACACCGCTCTGTCTCTCCACCCTCTCACCACGCGACATGGATCATGTGCCCCTGCCCGTGGAACCATATCCAATCCACAACAACACCGATTGCCGTACCCGCCATATAAGCGACCATCATCCCCAGAAAAAGCGGTGTCAACTTGCGATAGCGCTCCAGCCCGCCAAGCCGCAACACAATCGTCTTCAAAGCCCAAACCATAAAAATCGTCAGCGTTGTATTGCGAAGCGGTGCAGAAGCTGAAATCGTAAACCCAATTGGATGAAGCGGAAACCCCGGAAACCGATACCGCAAGAAAAACAACAAACCCGTAAATGCGGCGCCAATCCCCAAAAAACCGATACGATTCCAACTCGTACCCATAGTCCCGGCTTGAATGCGCCCTGCAGCGAGCTGGTTAAACCCCGCCAGATTCAGCGCGCCAATACCCCTGAAACTCACAGTTCCAAAATTGTAACTCCCCATCACATAATAACCGTAATACAAAATAAATCCCACAGCCGTCACAGCCCCAATCAACGCCCCCAACATCAAACCCGGCGCGAGCACTTTGCGCAACCTGCGATTTATCGCCATCCCCAACCTCGGCACATGCGCCATAGGCGTCATCGCAAACGTCTTGGCATCGCAGGCAAACGCATTGGTCAGCGTCAAAATCACCGCACTGCCCGGTCCCATGCCCAAAACGCCGAACAAATGCCAGGTAAAAGCCTGCGCCGTGATCGGTCCCCGCAAAAAAATAAGCCCGCTCTCCACCATAATTCGCGCCAATCCCAAATACAAGACCAGTGTGGCAAAATAAAATGCCAAAATGGGTCCCCAGGCCATACCCGCACTTTTCAACCACAACAAAAGATATGCAGAACAACCCAGCATCACCCACACAGCCGTCCGATACGACATCAACTCCCCGGTATCATCCACGCGATCATCGCCCCAGAACGCTTTGCGAAAAACATCCCGCAAATGCGACCGCGCAATCCACATGCCCCAGCCGACAAAGACGATCATCCCCCCAAAACTCTGCCATCCCACCGCCGCGTGAAAAGACCCCCACGGATCCACGCTACCCACTTCCAGACCAATCCGATTAAACACCCCGGCCTGCACAATAGCCAGCACGTGAAAAAACCAGATAGAAAACAGCACTTCCAGATTCGTGAAATAGCCAAACACCAGTGTCAAAATACTGAAGCGCAACTGAAAAGGCGGAAAACCCCGCGCAAGTGGCAACACTTTAGACGCAAAATTTCCACTCAAAATGGGCGGCGGCGGCACAGCCACATAAAACCAGGTGAGTATAAACCAGCAAATAAGCAGAAAGGTAACCGAAAATCCCACCAAAAAAAAACGCGATCGCACCAGAGATGAAAGCGTACCGTGTGTCCCAGACACACCCGTCAGTTCCAAAAGCGCGCGCGCCACGGGAAAAGCCAGCCGCTCGTGCGCCATCCACTGCTTTCGCAAAATCACACTCAAGCAGAGATTGACACCCAGTATAGCACCCAAAAAAGTGCCCCACCAGAACAGCGGGGCAATCCACAAACGCCACGGAAATCCCTCCCCGGGCGGGAGTCCCTCATAAAAATGCGTCACAGCCGCACGATCATTGACCACAGCCCATCCCGGCAAATGCGGCAACAGCAACTCGCCCCACCGGTTCTCTGCCGACGCAAAATAGTGCGGCATAGTAAGCGCTTCGAGAAAATAATTCGACAACCACTCACCCTGCATACACGCAGCCACTATGCCTATGCAACACACCACCAGCAGTTCAGATGGCGACAAACCGCGCTGTCCCAGAAACAGATTGCCCACCAGCAAAAACAAATACGGAATGAGCAGAGCCACGGACAAATGCGCGTGGTCGGCGCGTGTGGAATGCAGCACCAGACTCGCGTACACAGGCCAAAAATTGACCCACGCCGCCATGGCCAGACCGATTACAAGCGACCGCCGCGTCACTTTTGATAGAACAGTAATCTTCAAACCCAACCCTTTTTGTAAGATTGCCCAAAATCCTGCGCTTAAAGTTTTATCCAAAATAAGACGGGATTTAAAAAAGGCAAGACTACTCTTTCAAAATCTGGGTATATTATATTACGGACTGACGGAAATAGAGATTGCGGTGGTGGAAACTATCTGGACCGCGGATTTAGCAGAGGACTTGGACAAGGCCATAGAACTAAACCCGAATAATGCCAAAGCCTATAACATTCGCGGGGTAACTTGGTTACACTTGAAAAATTGGAATAACGCCAGATTGAACCTGACCATCGCCAGAGACATGGGCGTAGATATTAGCGCGGTATTTTGTGAAATTCACAATAATGTTGCGGAATTTGAACAGAAATATGATGTGCAGTTGCCGGAAGACATCGCGGCGATGCTGACGCAACAGTAACGGACACCAGCGAGAATGATAAAAGGTTTACGCGAGGAGAAAAAATGGAAGACCCGACACCATCTGCTGATTCTGTTGCAGAGGAACTTTTTGGGCGCGTTGCTCAGATCATCGAATCTGCTCGTTCAAGGGTTGTTCATACGGCCAATCAGGAACTGGTCCAAGCCTACTGGGCGATTGGGAGGGAAATCGTCCTGGATTTACAAGAAGGAGAGGCGCGTGCGGTGTATGGAAAACGAGTGCTTCAAAGACTGTCCGAGCAGTTGACTGAACGATTTGGAAAAGGATTTTCGGAATTGAATCTGCAATTGTTTCGTCGATTTTATCTCACCTACTCAGAGACGGATCAGATTTCTTACACAGCGTGTAAGAAATTGGCGATAAACCAAAAAAAAGAAAATGAACTGCAGAAACAATCCGGACTCGAATTTCATCCGAAATTAAGCTGGTCGCACTACCGCATTCTTATGCGCGTGGAGAAGCCCGAAGCTCGAGCTTTCTACGAGAAAGAAGCTGGTGAAAATGGTTGGAGTGTACGCCAACTCGAACGGCAAGTGGGTTCTCTCTTTTACGAGCGCCTGCTCAAGAGCCAGGATAAAACGGGGATGTTGATTGAAGCCAGTTCTGAAGTCAATCAAACGCAGGTGGTAGATGTAATCAAAGATCCATACATGCTGGAATTCCTTGATTTGCCAGAATCGCCGCGCCTACAAGAAAGTGATTTGGAATCGGCCTTGATTGGAGCACTTCAGGAATTTCTTCTCGAATTGGGTAGCGGCTTTGCCTTCATAGGTCGCCAGAAGCGGATCACTCTTGACGGCGATCATTTTTTTCCGGATCTGGTGTTTTATCACATTCGACTCCGGTGCTACGTGATTATTGACCTCAAAACGCGAAAACTCACGCATGGCGACATCGGGCAAATGCAGATGTATGTCGGGTATTATGACCAAGAGGTGCGCCAAGGAGATGAGAATGCCACCATCGGGTTGATTCTTTGCTCTGATAAGAATGATGCCGTTGTCAAATACGTCTTGGGCGAACAGACTGAACACATCTTTGCCTCTCGTTATAAATTAGAACTGCCCGACGAAGAAACGCTCCGCAAGGAATTGGCGCGTGAACGTGAACTTTTGGAAAACAATCGAATATGAGCCTTTCCAGGATTCACAGTGTTACCGCACACGAGCCACCGCGACAACGCGCCTGGCAAATTGGGAGAGGTCATCCATAAGCGAATACATCGTGGGCAGGAGAACAAGCGTCAGAATGGTTGAAATGGACAACCCCGATACCACAACCAGACCGATGGGACCCCAGCGGCGGGCTGTGCCTTCGGCATGGCCAAAAAGCATTGGAATAACCAGCGGCATCAGGCCAATAATAGTGGTCGTGGCAGTCATCATAATCGGACGCAAGCGGTCTTGCCCACCGCGAATAATGGCATCGCGGCGAACAAACCCCTGTTTTCGGTATCTGTTGATGTGATCGACCAGAACAATGCCATTATTCACCACAATACCAAAAAGCACCAGAAGGCCGTACTTCGCATTGCTATCCATAGCGATCTTGAAAGTGTAGAGACCGAGCGCGACGCCAATGAATGCGAAGAAAATGCAGAACATAATAGTGAGCGGATGCACATAGGATTCAAAGAGCGAAGCCATAATAATATAAATGAGAACCAGCGCGAAAATCATCGTCTCAAAATCCCGTTCCCGTTCTGCATCCATAGACTTGAAGCGGCGATCCATCTGATACTTATATCCATCGGGCAGAGGCACGTTTTCCATGCGCGCTTTCATAATCTGCCCCACGCTGAAAACTGCTTTTTGTTCAGTACTGGCAAACACAGTTAGCGTGGGCATGCGGTCTTCGCGGGAAATGGCATTAGGCCCTTGTATGAGATTGAAATCGGCCAAACTGGAGAACGCAACCATCCCGCCCTTATCACTTTCAAACTCCGTTGTTTTGAGCTGCTCGAGATTAGCGCGATCTTCTTCGCGGAGTTGAACGGTAATATCGATCTCGCCATTGGGTGTTTTGAAGTGTGAAGCCCCGCGCGACCCGAGTGCCGAAGCGATATTCGTAGCAATATCGCGCGGAGAAATGCCATACCGCTGTGCCCGTTCGCGATTTACAACCACGCGAATCTCTTCCATACCCGTCTCCAGGCTGGTCTCAATCTCGTGAACGCCGGGCATCCCCTGCATACTCATTTCAATATCCTCTGCCAGAACCTCCAGAATTTCCTGCTTGCGTCCTTTGAGTTCAACACCCACCCCCGCAGTCCCGCCCGACTTACCCCCGCGAGGTCTGAAACGCACACCGGGAATATCCTTTGGAAGAAGCGCGATGATCCTGTGCTGGACTTCGTCCGTCATCAACTTGCTTTCTTCTGCAGGCGTGAGATAAATAGTCAAAAGTGCATTTCTCTTTCCCTGCCGATTACCCGTATTGAACTTCGTCGCAATAGCCTCTATATCCAGTTCTTCTTTCAGTGGAATAAGGATATTTTCGGCTATTTTGAAAGTATTACTCGCCTGCTCCAAATCGTACGTACGAGGCATCTCCACCGTCAGCCTGATCGCGCGGGTGGGTTGATAGCGGAAAGGGGCTTGTTCTATTTTGCCGTAGATGTGATTGCCTAAAAAGAGAAGAACACAGGCAACGGATAGCGTTGCCCAGCGATAGTGCAAAGTATTGGCGACCACCCTCGCGTACAGTGCTCTGGCACCAATGGCGCGGTAACGAAAATACAGAAAAATCACCAGTGCAATTGCCGCGGGAAAACCAATTTTGGCAAATAAAGGCAAACCAGCGATGGTACGCGCAAATGCGTCCCACATACCCCCGTAATCAACCTCACTGAAATCCGTATAATATATATACGCGCCCACCCCAACACTTGCTGCGAGCACAAAAATGCTCTTGAGAACGCGGTCAAGAGTTTGGCCACCTTTATCGAAAGCGCGAGATGCGGCCAATGGAATCAGAGAAAGCGCGACACAAAACGATGCAATCACAGACACGACAACTGTCACGGAGAACTGCCGCATAAAGAGCGAAGTGCCCGAATCAGTCACAAAAATGACCGGCACAAATACACACACAGTCGTAAGCGTAGCAGCCAGAACCGGGAGGCCAATTTCCTCACTGCCCTCAAGCGCTGCCTGTTTTGCACCCTGACCTTCATCAAAACATTTGCGAAAAATATTCTCCAGAGCTACAACAGCGGGATCCACGAGCATCCCAATAGCGACCATCAGCCCCATCATCGAAATCAAATTCAAGGTGATATCAGTGCCCGATTGCCGCAAAAAATACATCATGAGAAACACCGTGAGCGCGCTAATTGGAATGGCGGAGCCAATGATGAGCGTACTGCGGAAGTTGCGGAGAAAAATAAAGATGGCAATAACGGCTAAGAGACCGCCCATAATCGCCGATTGGCTGAGACTGATTATGCTGGCAATAACATCAGTTGACTGGTCTCGAACCAGAAGTATTCGAAGATTATCTTTGCCAACCTCCTCGTTGATGCGGTCGAGTTCTTTGCGGGCGCGCTTGCAAACATCGACCATATTTGCCGTTGAAGATTTATACACAGAAAGATAAAGAGAAGGTATGCCATCGAGTCGATCAAATCGACGAGCGGGAGGATAATCGTACGTAACCGCTGCAACATCGGACAGCATCAGGTTTGGGCGAATGGGCAGATTGCGAATCTGGTCAACAGTCTCAAACTCGCCCACACTTCGCACAGCGAATCGCCTGTCGCCATCGGTGACATAACCCGCCGAGATATTAATATTATTTCTGCGAAGCGCGCGATTGATCGTGCGAAAATCCAATTTGTGCGCAGTCATAGCCCGTTGATCGACCTCGACGAGGAGATCCTTTTGCTGTAACCCCCTTAATTCAACACTTGCCACGCCATCGAGCCGCTGCAATCGAGGCGACAGGCGCTGGTTATAAACCGCGATGAAGTCTTCGGGATCTTCACCGATCCACGAAACAGTATATTCGAGAGCCGGAATATCTTCGGTATCAAAACTTTTAATCCCAATATAATCCACGTCTTCGGGCAAATCTGCGCGAACCTGATCGAGCCTGTCGCGCAAATGAATGCCAACGAGATCCATATCCGCATCCATTGCAAATTCCAGGCGAATGGTCGAAGAAGACTCATTGGATGTGGATCCCATATTTTCAATGCCAGGCATAGTACCCAATATCTCTTCAATCGGTCGCGTGATAAACCGTTCAATTTCCTCTGGGGACGAAGAAGGATACCGAATAGACACAAAAAGGACCGGAAACGTCACGCTGGGCAAATATTCAAGCGGCAACTTGACCAGGGAAATAAAACCCATCACCACAAGACTAAGTGCGATCATAATCGTGCTAATGGGCTTAAAAATGGCAAAACGACTGAGCTTCATGTCCTTTTACGACCTCTGCATCGGGATGCTGAAATATGCGAAACCGTGTTTTTTGACTACCTTGTCGTCATTTTTCACAACAATTTGACGACAACATATACATTTTTCACAACATGTCAAGATTTGAGCTTACAACTCACCATTGATTTTCAACACACAATTGCGTATCCTGAAGTGCTCATAAATGCAAACGACACCAGAGAAAGGAAAAAAAATGAAGCTCACGTACATCATGTTCACAAAACACCTCGAAGGCCTGGACATACCCGAAATCATAGAATCCCTCCAATCGGTAGGCGTGCAAGGCGCGGATTTGTGTGTGCGAGAGGGATATCCTGTAAATCCAGACAATATCGATAAGGCTCTACCCGAAGCCGCCAAACAGTTTGAAGCCGCGGGCCTGTGCATTCCACTCGTAACAGCCCCCGGCGATTTTAGCCGTCCGGACATAGATTACGCCGAGCGTTATTACGGCGCGCTGGGCGAAGCCGGCGTAGCGCATGTAAAACTGGGCTACTGGCACTGGTCAGATGCTAAGCACTACTGGGACCAACTGGATGAAATCCGGGGCTGGATGGAAAGCTTTGAGAAATTGTCGGAAAAACACGGCGTCAAAACCGTGGTACACAACCATTCGGGCAAATCGATGGGGTTAAATTCGTGTGCCGTCATGAACGTGGTCAGGGGATTCAACCCCGAACACATCGGCGTATTCTCCGACCCGGGACACCTGTCGATATGTGGCGAACCCATAGAAATGGCACTGGATATCGTGCGCGAGTACCTATCAGTCCTGGCATTTAAAGACCTGATTCGCCAGCGACCTCTGGGACGCACTGTACAGGGGGCGCCCACGGGTGGAACAATGCGGCTGGGACAGGGATTTGGCGATTGGCCCGCAGTCGTAAAAACACTGGATCGATTAAACTTTGAAGGCCCCGTGAGTTTCCACAGTGAATACAGCGGTGAACCCATAGAAACCGTAATTGACCTGGCGCGCATTGATGTGCGCTTCTTTAACGCAATGCGAGCAGAACACGAAAGCGCGTAATCCGTGTCTAACCTTCTCTACATCTTCGCCGATCAACTCCGCCCGCAATCCTGTGGCTATATGGGCGACAACCGCGCCCACACCCCCAATATCGACCACCTATCATCTGAAGGCATCAGCTTTGTCAACGCCACCTCGGTCTATCCCGTGTGCAGCCCGCATCGCGCATCCCTCTTTACGGGCTGTTATCCCACCACCAATGGCTACGTCATGAACGAATTGAGTGCCCGCACCGATTTGCCAACGCTTGCCGGCACATTGACGCAGAACGGCGTGAATTGTGCCTACATCGGCAAATGGCACATTTACGCAACCGAAGGCAAAGTTTATAAACAGGCCGGAGATTTTCACAAGAATCCCGCCAATCAATTCGTGCCCCCAGGCCCGCACCGACTGGGATTTGACCACTATTGGGCGGCCTACAACTTCAACCACAGCTATTACAAGGGATTTTATTACGAAGACAAATTTGAACGCATCGACATCCCTGCCTATGAACCCGATGCCATGACCGACCTCGCCATCTCCTATCTCGAAAACGCGCGCGAAAATCCAGAACCCTTCGCCCTCTTCGTCTCTTATGGCACACCTCATCAGCCCTGGAACTGGGACAACGTCCCCGAAGAATGGGGTATGCACTTCAAAGACATGGCCTTTGACCTGCCGCCAAATTACCGGGACGGATCAGGAGAATACTGGCACGCATGGTTCGACCGCGATTGGTGGATGAAATCCGTCAAACCCAACCTCGTTGAATGGCAGCGAATCTATGCCGCTATGACTGCCAACCTCGACTGGAACGTGGGCCGAATTTTAGACGCGTTAGACAGATTCAACCTCGCGCACGACACCCTCGTCGTCTTCACATCAGACCACGGCGAAATGTTTGGCGCACACGGTCGCGTTCAGAAAAACATCTACTATGAAGAAGCCGCGCGCGTCCCCTTTCTCATGCGCTGGCCCAACCGCATCGCCCCCAAAACCGAAAGCGATGCCTGCCTCAACACACCCGATATCATGCCCACGTTGCTCTCACTCCTGAACGTCGATATCCCCGATGGTATCGATGGATTTGACCTTTCGCATTGCGCATTTGGTCAGCATGGAGATGAACCCGAATCCGCATTCTTACAGGGCATGGGTCCCAGTGTCGATTGGGACGATGGCTTTGAATGGCGTGCCTTGCGCGACAAACAATATACCTATGCCATTGAAAAACATCGAGAATCCCTCTACAATCACCGCGAAGACCCTCTGCAATTGCACAACCTCGCCAACAGCCCTGACCATGCTAGAACAATCCAGCACTACCGCGACCAGATTCGGACGCGCATGGACGCACTAAACGACACCTTTGAACCCACTACCTTTTACCGCGATCACTGGATCGAAAACGGCCGCGTTATCAGAGGCGCGCGCGATTGAGGAGACCTCCATTGACACCAAAACGCCCCAACATCCTCTGGATCTGCACCGACCAACAACGCTATGATACCATCCACGCCCTCGGCAATGAACACATCCAGACACCCAACCTCGACCGCCTCTGCGCCGAAGGCGTAGCATTCACACATGCCCACTGCCAGAGCGCGATATGCACGCCCAGTCGTTCCAGCTTTCTCACCGGGCTATATCCCAGCACCGTACACGGCAATCGCAATGGCAATGCCTATTTCCCGGCAAATGAACGCGTACAACTCATCACCAAACGCCTCGCAGATGCCGGATACGATTGCGGCTTATCGGGAAAACTCCACCTCGCCTCTGCCTGGAACGGCGAAGAACAACGCGTTGACGACGGATATCGCAAATTCTGGTACAGCCACTCACACAATCAAGGCATCGGAATTGGCAACCAGTACACCGACTGGCTCACCGAACAGGGCATAGACCTCGGCGACGTCTTTCAAACAAAAAAAGACGGCACATACGGCACCTATCGTCCCGACATGAACCCCCAACACCACCAGACCACCTGGTGTGCGGACCGCGCCATTGAATTTATCGAATCCCCCCATGACGGACCCTGGCTCATGAGCGTCAACCCCTTTGACCCGCACGGACCTTTTGACGCACCCGACACACACAAATACAATCCCGCCGACCTGCCACCGCCGCTATTTCGCGAAAGCGACCTGCAAACACAAACGCAACTCAAACGCTTTTTCGCAGGACAAAAAGGCAACCCACCCGGCGACCGCGAACAGCACAACAAAGCGTCCTACTACGGCATGATCGCCCTCATCGACGAAAACGTCGGTCGCATGCTCAATGCACTTGAGCGCACGAGACAGCGCGAAAACACCGTCGTCATCTTCACGAGTGACCATGGCGAAATGCTCGGCGATCACGGCCTCACCGGCAAAGGTTGCCGCTTCTACGAAGCCCTCGTACGGGTCCCCCTCATCATCTCGTGGCCCGGCACCTTTCTCCAGGGCCACCGCGCAGATGGCCTCACCGCGCTCTTAGACATTGCGCCCACCCTTGCCGACCTCGCCGACATCCCCCTCGAATGGACACACGGCAAATCCCTCATCCCCATTCTCACGGGCGAAGATTCCGGGCACGCGCACCACGAATTTGTGCGCTGTGAATACTACGATGTCGTCGATAAATTCGCCCCACACGCCTCTGAAAAACACAACCCCTGTTGGGCGACCATGTTGCGCAACAACCGCTACAAACTCGTCGTCTATCACAACGAAGACTATGGCGAACTCTACGATCTACGAGAAGACCCCGATGAATTTCACAACCTCTGGGAAGACCCATCCCACACAGATCTGAAATACCAGCTCATAAAACAAAACTTCGACCACACCGTTATATGCGCCGATCCCGGCCCCAAACGCATAGGAAGATATTAAGCGTTTCAATGGAGAGCACAACATGAAATTCAAAACACCGTTAGACGTCAGACTCGCTTGCAGGGCCAACGAACTCAAAGGTTTTGCATCCCGAGCCCTTCCCGGTTACCTGTGCGTCAACGTCGCCTTTCTGGACATAGACTACGCCGACGATTTCGAGGCATTCTGTCGCGCCAACCCGAAACCCTGCCCGCTGATTGCAAAAATGGAACCCGGCCAAACAGACTGCCCCGAGTATGCACGCGCCCTCGACATCCGAACCGACCTGGGTTCATACGACATCGTACGCGATGGCGTAGTCACCGAACGCCGACAGGACATCGTGGACCTGTTCGACGACCGAACCGTTACCTTCCTGATCGGATCGAGCGTCTCCTTCGATGGCCTCCTGACCGAAAAAGGCTACCCCGCCGCATTTGGACCGACCATCCAACTCACGTCGCTCCCGTGCAAAACAGTCGGGCCCTTCTCGGGCAACATGGCCGTCACCATCCGTTCATTCGACCCGACCGTGATCGACCATGTATGGGAATTCACCAGCCACTTTCCCGCGTGTCACGGCGCCCCAATCGGAAAAAATAATGCGGACAAACTCGGCATCGAAAAGATAAACGTCGATATGAACGGTCACCCGTTTGAAGTACCCGAAGGAACGGACCGCTTGTATTGGGCTTGCGGCATCACACCCCGCATTGTCGCCGAACAGGCCAGGCTCCCATTCATGATATCCTACACCCCTGGCCACGCAATGATCACCGACATCCCGACAGAGAGCCTGTACCAGGCCTGACCTGAGATACCGTTGTATCCGCCGATCCCGGTCCCAAACGCATAGGAAGATATTCGCATGAACCAGCGACCCAACATCTTGCTCATCATGAGCGACGAACACGACCCCGCAGTCACCGGCTGTTACGGTCACCCCCATATCGAAACACCACACATGGATCGCCTCGCATCCGAAGGCACCACCTTTGACAATGCCTATACTGCCTGCCCGATATGCGTACCGGCGCGCATGTCCTTTATGACCGGACAATACGTCCACCAGATCGGCACCTGGGACAACGGCTCACCCCTCGCGGGAACAATCCCCACAATGGGCAGCTACCTCGAAGCCGCGGGCTACGAAACCGCAGCCTGCGGCCGCACCCATTTCATAGGTCCCGAACGCCTGCACGGCTTTGGCGTGCGCCTCATGGACGACGCCGAAAAATGGAAACACTGGAGTATGGGTGCCCCCGCGCGCACACCCGACGCCCGGCGCGGCAGCAACAGCCACGTCACCGAATGCGGCCCCGACGAAAACTGGCAAACCGACTACGACAGCACCGCTACCGACCTCTCCGAACGCTTCCTCAAATCCCGCGCGCAATACGCCGACCGTCCCTTTCTCCTATACACCGGCTTCATAAACCCCCACTTCCCACTCCTGTGCCCACGGGAATACTTCGACCGCTACTACCCCGACCGCGTCATCTTGCCACACACGAGAACCGAACCTTGCGAAACCCAGCACCCTTCCATCCAGCAACTCCGCTACTGGCTGCGCAACGAAGAACCCCTGCCCGACACCATCTCCACCACTGCAACCGCTGCTTACTACGGCCTCATCTCTTTCACCGACCACCTCATCGGCCGCCTGCTCGACATAGTCGATAACTCATCCCTGCGCGACAACACCGTCGTCATCTACGTCAGCGACCACGGCGAAATGGGCGGACACCACGGTATATGGCAAAAACAATGTTTCTACGAACACGCCGTGCGCGTCCCCATGATCATTCGCCACCCAAACGCTGCAGGCAACCAGCGCATCTCCGCAGGAGCTAACCTCATCGACATCCTACCCACCCTACTCGATCTCGCCGAACAGGACCCCGCGCCATTGCCCGGCAGCAGCCTCCTCCCCGCCATCCTCGGACATCCCTTTCCCGACCGCCCCATCTTTAGCGAATACCACGCCCTCGGTGCGCTAACTGGCGGCTTCATGATCAAAAAAGGCGATTGGAAATACATCCACTACGTAGGCCTGCCAGACCAGTTATTCAACGTCGCCAACGACCCCGACGAAACCGAAAATCGCGCTGACGACCCCACCTGTGCCGACATCCTCTCCGACCTCCGCGCCGACCTCCACAACATCGTCATACCCGAAGAAATCGACCAGCGCGCCAAAGCAAATCAAAAAATCAAAGGCATTAACAGAGCAACCCGTTAGCTGTCAACTCTTTATGGTCCTAACACCTCGTACTCGCCTTGCGCCCATGCATCTAACCCCGACGTATAGAATTTGGAAAAACGGCGATCTGAAGCACCGCCCGCGACATTTGCGTATAGCACATCCTCCCCAAAATCGCAAATCATTCGAAAAGTGGGTGCAAGCGCGCCGCCTTTGAACACGCCAGCCTGCGAAACCGTTGACCGACTCCCAATATTCGCAAGCGAATAATCAAAACCCAAAAACCTCGGCAACTTCCCCCTGAAAAAAATATGCTCAATATAAACCCTGCTCACTTCGCCGTGCGGCACGGCTTTCTCCCTTAACCCGCGTTCAATCGCCATTTGATAGAAAACCTCACGCGGCTGATCTCCAAACCAGACCGATGCCCCGCTCAAAAGAATGCGATCAAAATATCCGTGCAGAACACTGAACAGCGTCGTACCATCCAGCAAAAACGTCACCATCTCGCGCCCCAAACCATTATCCCCAAAAACGAGCAAAACGAGCTCGCGATAAACGCGCTCAAAAAGTGTCGCACCCAGAGAATCCGCATCATAACACAAATCCCACTCCCGCAATATATCCCCGTTTTCCGATTCGGGTAATAACGGACGTATAACCGCCATAAACTCCCTGGCCTGAAGCGCGTGAAGATCATAGTGAATCCGCTTCATATCCTCTACGGTTAAATCATCCTTCTCCCGCAACATCTCGCAAATTCGATCCGCGCGATAAGACGAAATCGACAATTTCATCGGCGCGAACTGCCCCATAAAATTGAGATCCTGGTTTGCCGTCACAATAAAATCGCATTCGGGATTGACCGTGCGGGGATACAATATCGGATCAACCATCCCATCCCAATTCTGTTTCTCATCCCAACCCAAATACGGAATCAAACCCGATGAGCCTTCGGGTTGTTTGGGCACCAGCCCGCCGAGTTGATAGCCAATATTCCCCGCCCGATCTGCAAACACCCAATTAAACGGCGCAAACGTCAACCCCGCAAAATAATCCCGTGCCTCTTCAACGCCTTTTGACTTTGTAATCCGCAAAACACAATCCAGCGAATCCGCACCCGTCCCCTTTTGCTGCTTACCCGTCCACGCATAACACAGGTAAAACCCATCCTCATTGACCTCACCCTCCAACAAACCGCGTTCCGTCTCGCAAACGCGCAACCCTATCGGATCCTTCTTTTTAGGCCGAATAACCTCTTCTCGCACGCGCAAAGGCACCCATCTATCCCCACATCTATACTTCCCATCCTTCACCTCCTCCACAAAATAATCACACACATCGGCGGTACCATAGGTCGCTGCCCACGACAGGTGGGGTGACCGTCCCATAGCCACAACCGGCAACCCCGGCAGCGTCGCACCCATCAAATAATCATCGCCCCCAGACAGAACCGCCAGATACCACACCGAAGGCAATTGCAATTGCAGATGCGGATCTCCGCACATCATCGCCCATCCAGATGCCGTCTTTGACGGACGCACAGCCCAATTATTGCTCGCGGAAAAATCGGGCAACAAATCGCGCCACACCACAGATGATGGAATCATCGGACGCACCAGACGCACCTTCTTTATCAAATCGATGTACTCTTCTGATACATCATCCCGAATCGCTGGAAAAAGTTCCTTTAACCGCTCCGTATCCACGCCCTTCTGAATCAACTGAACAATCAACTTCTCCATATCGCCCTGCATTTGCGAAAGCCCAACAAAACCGATCAGCTTAACCATCAGCAGTGCATCTCCCGGCGTCCAATCATCTGGTCGATACCCCATCAGCTTAAATTCAAAAGGCGTTCCCGTTGCGCGCACCGCCTGATTCACCCCCTTGCAATACGCATCCAGAACCGCTTGCACACCAGGTGACAAACGTCGCGCTTCCCGATCCGCATCACCCGCTATATCGAGCCAGCGCATAAATCGATCTACCTCAATTAACTCGTCATCCGCTTTCAGATATGCAGACGCATTCCCACGCCCGATGAGCTTGAGCAACCACATGTGCATCTGCCGATCCCGGCCATGTGCATACCCCAGACCGTAATACCGATCCCCCTCATCCCGCGCCGAGATATGCGGAAACCCATGCGCCATCCGCTGAATGCACACCTCGCCTTTAATACCTGGTATCACAACTTTTTTTGCATCGCGTTTCATATTGTAACCCAAAAAAAGCGAAGCACTTGTCAATGCTCCGCTTTTTTTATTACTCCCACAATCTTCTATCCAGACTACGGTATTGAATCGCCTCGGCAACGTGGCGCGATTGGATATCCTCTTCGCCTTCCAGGTCTGCTATTGTGCGGCTCGCCTTCAGGATGCGATCATAAGCCCGCGCCGAAAGCCCCAATCGCGTAATCGCCATCCGCAACAACTCCTCGCTCCTATCATCAATTTTACAAAACATCCGAATCTCTCGCGAACCCATGTGCGCATTGCTAAACAAATCTCGATAATCCGCAAACCGCTCCAATTGTATTTGCCGCGCGCCTTGCACGCGCTTGCGAACCTCTGCCGAAGACTCGCCAGCGGGTTCATTGGCCAGTTCTTCATACTGCACAGCCGGAGCTTCTACGTGAATATCAATGCGATCCATCAGCGGTCCCGAGATCCGATTGACATAGCGCTGAACCACAGGGGGCGAGCAAATACACTCGTGGTGTGGATCGCCCAAATACCCGCAAGGACACGGATTCATAGCGCAAACGAGCATAAACTGCGCGGGATACGAAAGCGACATCGCCGCGCGGGCAATCGTCACAAAACTGTCCTCAATAGGTTGGCGAAGAGACTCCAAAACCTGTTTCTTAAACTCGGGAAGCTCATCCAAAAATAGCACCCCGTGATGTGCCAGCGATACCTCTCCTGGCCGGGGATAGGGACCGCCACCGATCAACCCCGCATCTGAAATCGTGTGATGTGGCGAGCGAAACGGCCTCGTCGCCACCAGTGCTGTATCGGGTGGCAGCAACCCCGCTACCGAGTGAATTTTTGTCGTCTGCAGAGCCTCATCCAGAGTCAGATCGGGTAAAATCGTCGGCAATCTCCTGGCGAGCATCGTCTTACCCGATCCGGGTGGTCCCATAAGAATCGCGTTATGCGCGCCTGCCGCCGCCACCTCCAGCGCGCGCTTGGCATGCTCTTGCCCGCGCACATCCTTAAAATCCACCCGATGCATCCGCGCCTGTCGAAAAATCGCCTCGCTATTGATTTCAAAGGGCAGGATATCGCAATACCCCTCGAAAAAATCCAGTGCCTCACTCAAATCGCACACCGGCAAAACATCTAACCCTCCTGTAATCGCCGCCTCTTGCGCATTCTCCACAGGGACGAGCAACCCTTTTAAACCCGCCTTTTTGGCTTCCACAGCCATTGACAGGGCACCGCGCACGGGCCGCACCGTACCATCTAAAGCCAACTCGCCCAAAATGAGATATTGCGACAGCTTCTCGGGTGAAATTGAACCGCTCATCGCGGCAATAATGCCTATCGCAATCGGCAAATCAAATGCCGAGCCTTCCTTTCGGATATCTGCCGGTGCCAAATTCACCGTAATCCGATTCGTTGGAAATGTTCGCCCGGCATTTTTAATCGCAGCCATCACCCGATCCCGGCTCTCCTTCACAGCACTATCGGGCAAACCCACCACTGAAAATGAGGGAAGCCGACGCGAAATATCCGCCTCAATATGCACGATATACGCATCAATACCCAGCGTTGCACAACTCAACACACGCGCAGTCATCAAAACCTCCTTGTCTGAAAGGAACCAACTGAAAGAAGCACTATAATCAGGCAAGGAGTGTGCCAGAACCACTTAAAACAATAACTTGTTGTTATAAAAAAATTTACACCATATCAAAGCAGATCTGTATTGAACAATCTGTTCACAAAAACCATCTTCCACAGAACAAAATGTGCAACACGCCTGCTACTTCATCCGATCCAGCACAGGCTGCAATTTTTGTCGCGCTACCTCGGCTTCTGCGCCCCCATCGACGACCGGGTGTTCTTCCAACTCATCTGCTACCACATCGTACAAATCGCCCGTATCGTAGAGCTTCCAGCGTTTATCCTGCGCCCATCGCTTTAAATAGTAACCCTCCTTACCCCATCCGGGCAGGGGATCGTGATGGGCAAAAATCCACTCGCGCGGCGTACCCGTCTCGCCCTTTAACTGCGGCAAAAATGACACCCCATCAAACACATCGTTCTCGGGCAAAGAAATACCAGCCATATCCATCATAGTGGGCAAAAAATCGCTACAATCGATTAAATCATCACACACAGATCCCGGGGGAATCGTACCCGGCCAACTCGCAACAAATGGCACCCGCGTACCCGCATCAGTCGAAAGACCTTTTCCCCCCTGAAACTCGCGACCATTGATAACAGAAGTCACCTGACGGGGCGACCCATTATCGCCAATAAACAGCAGCAACGTATTCTCTCTCAGACCGAGCGCATCCAATTTATCTACAATCCGCCCAATCACCACATCCATATACTCAACCATATCTTTAAAATATTCCACACCGCTATCGTGTCGGTTTTCAGACCATATTTCACTATGAGGCGTGGGTTCAAACGGACCGTGTGTCAGCGCCATGGGATAATAAACAAAAAACGGCTCATCCTTATGCCGCTCGATATAATCGCAAATATAAGCCGTATAAATATCCGGACCGTACTTCCCTTCTGTATCCTCCAAATACGCTCCATTTTGCTGAATCACCGGATCGGCATACCGCGACCCCTTATCCTCGGTATGTTCCGTATGCCACAAGCAATACTCATCAAAACCCGAATCTTCCGCCAATTGCCCCTTGCCGCGCCACTCGGGTTCAAAATCCGGCGGATTATAACTATACATTTGCCATTTACCCGAAATACACGTTTTGTACCCAGTCATCAAATGCCCAAAAGTGCGCTCATGGGGGTCCATCACCCCAAAAGCTCTCCAATTTCGAAAATTGTATTTACCCGTCATCAACTGCAACCGCGTCGGCGTACACAGCGGCAGGACATACGCATGGTCAAAACGCATCCCCTCCTTGCTCAAACCATCCAGCACGGGAGTTCGATACGATTCGCCCCCATAACAACCCAGGCATTCATATCCCAAATCATCGGACAGAATCAGAATAATATTTGGTTTATCAGAAGCCATAAAATCCCCTTTTAGTTATCAGTTGTCAGCAGTCAGCCCAACCAGCCCCAGCCTCCATATCCTCTTTTTTATCTGTGTCCATCTGCGAAAAACGCTCAAATGAACTGGCCTGAACCAGTCGCGTTTTTTTCTGCGGATGCTTTTCACAACTCTCCAATTCGCTTCTTCTCAAAAAATTCCCAATCCCATTCGGCACCCCATCCGGGATCACTGGGCGGTGTAATATGGCCATTCTCGGGCAAGGGTGGATTGAGCAATCCAATCTCACGACCGCGCACATCCCGGGAGCCTCCGGGAAAAAACTCGTAATAACTCGTATTCGATATGGCACAAACCAGATGTGCATGCACCAGCCCAAACAACCCACCCGGTCCATTGAATTCAATATTTGCGCCGTGCATCTCCGCCAAATGTGCCAACTTCAACGTCGGAGTCGTACCCAGCCGCGCATTGGCGCGCAGGGCATCCGTTGCCCCGGAAATAATCCATTGCGCGCTCAAATCCACATCGTGCATCAAAGTCTCAGGCGCCAAAATGGGAATATCCAGCGCAGCACATAAACGCTGCAAGTTCTTTTGATCTCGATCTGCCAAAGGCTCTTCAAACCACCCAAACCGCAACGCCTCCAGAGTCTTACCCACCCGAATCGCATCTTGCAACGTATAATCACATCCTGCGGCATCGTGCAAAATATCGACATCCTCTCCAACCGCATCGCGCACAGCGTGAAAACACGCGATATTTTTATCTGCCGTACCCCCAAAATGATCTTTTACAGCCAGAAATCCCATTTCCACTGCCTTTTTTGCATCCGCTGCAGCCTCTTCTTTTGAGCCACTTCTAAAATTGTAATAAGCCGCACAACGAGACCGCGCCCGACCAATCAGACTGTGAACGGGCAGCCCCGCAACCTTGCCGGCAATATCCCACAGACAATTGTCAAAAGCACCAAACCATCCGGGGCGCGTGAACATGCCGCGCGTTGCTTTGTGTAATTTTTGAGCGAGTCGCTCCCGA
>JAPOXY010000072.1 GCA_026706845.1 Gemmatimonadota bacterium | reverse complement strand
TAGGACACAGACATCTGGAAACGATTTTGCCAATGCCAGTGCTTCGGTTTCTCCTGGTCCCAATTGACTAATTGAAGCATCTGGTATATTGCCTACGACCATCTCGATTTCCACCCAATTCAGTACTCGCAGATCAGGTAATTCAGAGATGAACACTCTGCCTCTGTCGATCTCATCAACAACAGCCATTGGGACCCGTATTTGCCCGAGCATTTTATGCAAAACATCTAACAACCCGAACCGGGCAAAATAACAAATAGGTGAAGTATCACTGATCCAGATCGGCACGTAGTCCTTTAACCTCAGCCTTTAACTCTTCAGGGGTAATCTGAAAAGGCGATACATTGTACCGTCCTAACTCGTTGAGAAATTCAACCCGAGAAATTCCCGCAAATTCGGCAGCCCGACCACTGGAAATACGCCCGAGTTCATAAAGCTTAACAGCCGCCAACATCCGAATCTCTCCAGTGAGTTCATCATCCGTCAATTCTACATCTCCGAGCGGCTGGTCGGGAAGCGAGAGCGTAATAGTTCTCATAGATAGCTCTCCTCGTTTTATTGGTGTCATTATTTATCTCCGCCTTTAGAGGCCGAGATCATTGAGATTGTAATTTTTCAAAACACTCTCCCGCGTCTCTTCATTCCACCGGTTGGCATCCTCCTCCCCAATCAGAGGCTGATAAACATAGCGCGATTCATCTGGAAATCGCTGCTGCCGCGCATCAATCCCCAGCGCGATCAAACGAGAACGCTCGTAGATGCGCACCTCATCGTAAATCACCTCCTCATCCCCACGCCTCACCCGCGCATTCAGGACAGAAGACCGACGGTGAAAGCCAAAATTAATCGTCATCCGCTTATCCGACGACGTATTGGCAAAAGAAGCGTGCAGAGCCTGACGGTTGGACATAACCACATCGCCGGGCTCACACACCATGGGAACCGCCCCCGGCAAACGGTCAGAACCATCATTATCCGCAATCATCGCTTTAATATCCAGCTTGCCCTGCTTGTGCGAACCGGGAATCACCCACACACCATTGGCCGCCGTACTCCCGAAAAGCTGAGCCATAAAATTAAACCCGTGCGTACCCTCATCCCAATCGGGCCTATCCCACTGCGTGGTACCGTCCTGATGCCAGGCCACCGATGCACCCAGCCCCGGCTGCTTGACAATAACAGACTCCGTAAACGGCGTAAAATCCGGCCCATTGATCTGCTCTGCAACAGACAGCAGTTCGGGATGACCATAAAGCCGCAAACAAGAATCCATAATTTGCAGTGGCGCAGCGATATTGGAAATCACATAAGCCGGCGCATCGGCCGGAGGCTCTGGCTCCGACATCTTAGACGGATGCCGCCCATTATTGCTCGACGTACCCCCCACGGGATCGCTCAGCGGTTTGACAAATCGAAAAGGCTGTCGCGCCAAATCCGCCCCGAGTGCTCTGCGGCCCATTGAATCGACCAGCGCGTCTTTAGTATGCGGTGCCCGCTCAAACGCATGCGCCAGATCCGCCTGCAAATCTTCGAGTTCCTCAGCGCCCAGCGCACCCTCAAACACATAGAACCCCACGCGCCAATACGCCTCTACAATACCCTCATCCAGCGCACCGTCCGCATTAAACTTGATAGCACCGCGATTCCCAAGCGCGAACGCCATCTCCTCGCCCTCGCGGACATAAGCATCCATAGTATCTTCTGCCGTAGTCTTCATTTTATTCTCCTTTTCACACTTCTACCATCCATGCGTCCAGTGTGGCGTTGACGGAAACCAGATATAATCCACAAGCGAAGAAAGCGCGCATCCCGTCACATACCCGACAACGAGACCAAAGAAAAACGGGCGCACGCGATTGTAAAGCGGGATACCGCCAAACCGCAGAATCATATGCTTGGCCGACCACGTCAGGAACATACTAAAAGCATAAGTCCTCGACCCCTGGCTAATCTGAAAAGCCAGTCCCATCGGATGTAACGGCCACCAGGGCACGCGATTTCTCAAAAGCGTGAGCAAACCGGCAAAAAGCATGCCCAGAACCCACACAGTCGCCTTGGCCGGATCGAACACAGTCTTATCGGCCTGCACAATAATTGAAACCATGCGATTGTAGAGATTCCGATTACCACCTTGAAATCCACCCAACCCCAAATTCTGCGCCGCATTGTCATAACCCAGATAAATCGTATAGAGCATAGACGCGAAAAAACACGTCGAAAAAGCCAGAAAAATCGTCCAGACAACCCGCTTCCGTCTCCCCTCGGACGAAAAAAATTTGAGATGGTGGGGCAGCGAGGGCCAGACCGGAATGCGGTAATTCCCAAAAAACATATTGGAATTGACAAGACCCAGACCGACGACCTCCCTGCGCGTAAACGTCGAATAGCCAATCAGACTCTCAATAATACGTCCACCCCGAACCGCCACTGGAAACAAATAGGAGAACCCACTCGCCGCCGTGTATTTCGCAATAGTAAAATAGGCAATATAAAGCAGCACCACCTGAAGAATCGCAAGAGGCAGCGAAAGCCCCATATACGTGACAAACCCCACGACAAAAATCGTAGAAATCACCAACCCCACAAGCGCGAATCGATAGGGAATAAGACCATCGTCTTTGGGGGATCGGCAGCCTTCCATTGCCGCCTGAAACACCCTGCGCAAATGCCCCCGAGCAATCCAGACCGACCACAGCGCGAGAAAAACAAAAGCCCCGTGGGATTCCAAAAGCAAAATCTCATACGCATCTGCCTGCTGACCCGTATAGCCCACCGTATATCCAACGCGGTTGATAAGTCCCTCTTTCAAAATCGCAAAAAGCCGAAATGCCCAAAAAGAAAGAAGAATATCGAGATTGCACAAATAGGTCAGCCCAATAACGGGCGGCATGATACGCAGCCTCAAAGGCGGAAAATGTTCTGCAATAATAACATCCTTATTCGCGATACGAACCGAATCGTAAATTCCAATATGGGGCAAATTGGGCGCAAAATACGTGATGATATTATAAACATAAACCAGCAACACAACCAGAACACCCGCCCAGAAGATGCCGTCTTTGAACATCGCGGGAATGCGCTCTCTACCGTCAAAACCCTCGGTCAGCGCGACGGGAAACGTCACCAGAGGAAACGTCAGCTTTTCGGCATCTTCCCACTGCCTCTGAAAAATAACCGAAACACAAAGCGCGGCCACCACAAGCGCAATAGACAAACTGAACCACCAGCAAAGTGTACCTATCCAACTCCCCCAAGGAATGCTCTCGCCCGGCGGCAGGCCCTCGTAAAAAGTCGTTATAGAACCCTTCGACACCTGAGGCAATACCCACCAGGGCATAACATCAAAAAGAAACTCCTCCCATCGGTTTTCCGGCGAGGCATAATAAGTCGGGGAACTGACAATACCGCCCCAGTACGTGGCCCATCCCGCAACGGGAATCGTCCCCACGATCCACGACATACTGTAAATCAAGACGAGTTCAGAACTGGAAAGCGCAATGCGGGGCCAAAAAAATCTGAGAACGAGATTGACGCCAATCCATCCCACAAAAGGCAGCAACACAGACATCGGGAGTTGCGACTTAACCAGCGCGCTATTGACGAGCACCATGCCCGTGTAATTCGTATAAGTATTGAGCAAAACCCCCGTAGCCACGCCCAATACAACCGCCCGTACGGTAATAACCGGCCGTTTTTGTTCTGATACATCCTCTGAAGGTTGAGCGCGTGCCATAACGACCTTAGTCATCATAAGTGACGACAACATCATCGCCGTCAATTTCTACCGCGTAGGTCTTGACATACACCTCCGGATCCACCAGACAGCGTCCAGTTGAGATTTCAAAAGACCACTGATGCCACGGACAGTGCAAAATCTCGCCATCGCCATCAATGGAAATCTCGCCCGCCCCCGTGGAAGGCGGCGCATGAGTCGTCACCCGGCCGCCAAGTGTCCCTGTGCAAAGCGGACCATTCTTATGCGGACAAATATTGCGAACCGCGTAAAACGTCCCCCCCACATTAAAAATGCCAATCCCGGCGCGCCCGCGAAATGGCACCACAATTTTGCGCTGTCCAGGCGATATCTCCGAGACCCTGGCAACTACAATACGCGCCATTTACACAACCTCCATACGCAGCATCTCCAGGGCATTATCCGCAAAAATGCGCTGGTGCAAATCCTCCGCCAGCCTGGGAAATGTCGTCACGGGATCATTCCAGTCAAAATGGGGAAAATCTGAACAATAAATAAGGGTCTCATCGGCGTGCAACATATCCAGCATCTGGTGTATCTGCTCGGGGTGCTCAGGCTCGTGCAAAGGCTGTGAGCCAACCCGAATATGGTCGCGGAAATACGCGCTCGGCAACCGCTTGAGCCACGGCGTCTGGTCGCGCAACGCCTTCCAATCCGAATCCATGTGCCACATCAGCGGAACAGCCCAGAACTGCTGTGCTTCAATAAGCGCAAACTTCAAATTTGGAAACTTCTCAAAAACACCCTCGCAAATCAGCGACGCCGCATGAGAACTCGCCATATATGGTCGGCTCATCCTGGACTCCATATAATACGTGGGAAAACCCACTGGAGTCGGAACATTCCGCGTCGCCCCACCGCCGCCACCCACATGAGAAACCACCGGCAACCCGTGATCCTCACACGCCTCCCATATCGGATGGTAAAAGCGATTACCAAAAGGCATCATCGTACCCATCGGCACCATCACCGCAACCGTATCTTTGCGATGCGCCAGCCTGTTGATTTCATCGACCGCCTGAGACGGATCAGTAGGCGAAATGAGAATCGCATTGACGAGACGGTCATCGCGACTGAGCCAGTGCTCAATCGTCCAATCATTAAACGCGCGACACAGCGCAGCCGCCCAATCCGGATCCGGCAAACCCGAATACCCGTAAAAAGGCGGTGGACCCGTCAACAGCGCGTAATCGATATGCCAGCGGTCAAGATGCTCCTTCTGCAAAAACGCAACGGAAAAATTGAAATCCCGCTCCTTGAGATCCGGATCTTTCAAATCCGGTCGATTGGCGCGGAAAGGCATATTGGGATATCCACCACCGGGCAAATGCAAACCCTGATCGTAGAGATGCTCCTGATAAAATTTGGAAAGATGCGGCAACAAATCTTCCGGGCGGCGAAAATTGTGGTGTACATCGCAATCGACAATCGCAACACCTGCTCTGGACTTCGCGGGCCAACCCGGAGCCGTAATGGGTGCAGCACCTATTTTTCCACCTATATCGCTCATTGAATCCTCCGTATCCACTTTATAGGTATCTCACTACCTGTTAAACCAAAAGTACTGACACCTCTGAGCACTTGTCAAGACAGAAGAACAAAGACGGGCTATTTTTGTTGACGTATAGAGAGATTGGTAGTTACTTTTTACCCTCAAAATCATGTTCACGGATAAAAGGAGCGTATTATGTCAAATAAAATACGGGTTGCAGTAATTGGCACAGGACAACGCGGACCGTCGCATGCGCGCGAGCTATTGGGATGCGATGAAGCCGAACTCGCACTCGTGTGCGACCTGGATGAAGAACGCGCCAAAAACGCATCTGAAAATTTTAACGTAAAATACGAACTCGACCATCGGGAAGTCATCGCGCGGGACGACATCGACGCCCTGGCAATAGCAACGCACACCCGACATCACGCAGGCGTCATGCGCGATGCAGCCGCGGCAGGCAAGCCATTCCTGGTCGAAAAACCATACTGCGACAGCATCGAATCGGGCGTAGAAATCTGTGAATTAGCAGAAAAAAACAACGTCGTAGCAATGGTGGGCTATCAATCTCGCTTCACTGCTTTTGCCCAGGAAATGAAAGCCCTTGCCTCACAGATTGACCTGATACAAACCAACGTAACACTTCAACGCGGATTTTTTAACCCGCAGTATTTCTTCCCCGAACACTACAGCGGCATCCTCGACGCGCTCTCACACACCATGGACCTGGCTCTGTGGTGGACAGGCTCTTTGCCCGTGGAAATCATGGGACACGAGCGTTGCGGCCTGTTCAAACCCGACAAAGACGCCGTAGAATTCGTCAACATCACAACCCGGTGCGAAAACGGACAAATCGTGTGTATGACCGGCAGCATGGCGGGCATCCAGATGCAGAACATCTATCAGATGGCGGGCTTGCGGGGAAATATCTCGGCGACAGAACGCAATAGAATCCGATACGTCACACATCTCGGATTTAACGAAGACAAATCACCGATAGATCTAAAAGCGGGAGAATGGACGGGCTCGGGACAGCCGCCGACAGACATGTGGACGCATTTCGCGCAATGCGTGAAAGAAGGGCGAACAGATGTATCGCCCGGAGCGAGCCTGCGAGATGGACTCGCACAAGTAGCGGTAAGCGAAGGCGCGTATTTCTCTTCCCGCGAAGGAAAAGCCATCACAGTCTCGCTTTAGCGAATCAACGAATCAACGAATCAACGAACCCCGCCCATCCTCCCAAAATCAGTATTGCCATTCGTCTATTCGTCTATTCGCGCTTTTACCGAAGGAAAACAAAATGAAACTCGGATGTCAGGCGAGATCATTCGGCAAAGGTATATACCCCAGCGAAGCGGACTTCCTCTCAGTGGTTCGCCAGATCGGAAATCTGTGTTTCAAGGGACTGGAAGCAAATTGGAAAAATCTGGAGCGCTATTTTCAAGACCCCGAAGCATTCAAACGCATCCTATCCGAAACCAATCTCGAACTGATTGGCGCGCATTACGGTGCCGCACACTGGGATGAATCCTCGCGCAAACAAATCAGAACTGAGGGCAGTCAGATTGCCGACTTCGTATCCGCAGTTGGCGGACGATACATTGTTTGTAGCGGACGGCGTCCAACTCGGGGATCCGTGCCAGACGAAATGTGGGAAAAAACCGCAGAAGGCCTGAATCTCCTGTGCGAACACTGCGCGCCTAAAGGCGTCCAACTCGCCTATCACAACCACTGGTGGGAATCTGAACAAGAGGGACTGGTCAAACTTGCGGCGTATACCGAACCGTCATACATCGGATTCGCCTTTGACACCGGGCACCACATACGGGCGGGCAAAGACGCAATCGCATTGGTCAGAGAACTCTCAGACAGACTACACATCATCCACCTCGCGGACCATTCAGAAGACGCTGCAGGCAATGCCCTTCGACCTCAACTGGGCACGGGCGTATTAGACCTATCAGCATTGAAAGACGCGCTACAAGGATTCACGGGCTGGCTTGTTTTAGAAGAAGAAAACAACGCCCCATCCCCAGAGGCACAGGTAGCCGAATGCATTGAGGTGATGCGTAGATTAATAAAATGAAGCGTGGGTCACGAGATTTAAAAGAGAGACAACTGCGATGTCTTAGGAGGATAGAAAACACCAACGATAACGAAGGGATTTAGAGATACGTGATGGTGTCGTAGCGTGGTACCCAAAAAAGATACACATCACGTTTTTCGAGAAATGTATTAAAATATTTTTCACGAACAAGCGCATTGGCCGCACCTTCATCCCCATCGGTTCTTCTTAAGCAATTCCAGAACAGTGCTCCGATTTCCCAATCCTCAATCATCATTGTACGTGGCCGATCATCGCCTTCTGAAAGAATCTTATAGGAATATTTGTAAGGAAGTTTTTGCACAAACTGGGGCGTTTGCATCTCCCCTCGGTTATTGGTCTCGAAAATATTACCCTGTTGATTTTGAGCAATAATTTTTTCTTTCCAATTGCGATCTGTTTTTTTGATCTCAAACTTGACAATTTCAGCAGGCTTAAGTGTAGCGAGCGATTTGTATTTTGGCTTGGCTTTGGCCAGTTTGATAAGCTCCTTCATAGATGTAAAAACTTCCTTCAGTACAAACTCCTTTCGTCCAGCCCATGCATCTTGAGTACCCAGTACATCGCCTACTTGAATAGGTTCATCAATGCCTCGACGTGGCCGATAGCTCTCGGGTCGAAAATCCTGTGTTCTTCTTTCCAAATCAAGCGTAATCCAACTGTATTTCGGATACTGCTGATTATCCTGTAAAAATCGAAACGGAATGGGATAAATTCGAACCCACTGTTCGCCATTGAGTAATCCCGCTGTACAAACCAATTCTCCATAACTGCTCGAAGGTTGAGGATAGGTCTTGACCGTAATGAACACTTTTGCTTGAGGAATTTCAAGATTCATTCTTTAAGTCCTATAAATGGCTAACTCGGGTGCTAAAATCTGCGCTCTTCTTTAAGTATTCCGTCACCTGATTGCGGTGGCAGCAGTGATGCTCTTTTTCAAAGCACGTCAATGCAATACGCGTATTTTTGCTCAACAATGTCTTTACATCTTCGAGACTCTCGAATTGGTCTGGTAAAATTTTCGTACGATAATATTCAAACAAATCTCGATATGCATCAGGTAAATTTAGATTCCGTCGCAAATTTGATGGAATGCCCAACTCTGGCAAATGGTAATATTGAAGGCCAACGCTTTCTATATAACTTCGCAATCTCGTTTTAGAAAAACCGTATTTCATAGATAATGGATTTTTACGCACATCAACGAGTGCCTTAACATTATTGGCAATCAATTGATTAAGATAGGCATCAATACTTTTACCTTCATATCCAATTGTGAAAAGACAGGGCGATGTATCCCGCCTCCACAAAGGCCGCAAGGACGCAATTTCATCCTCGCTTAATATTTCTGAAAGAATCGTACTTTGACAGGCGTAAGCAGGAAACTCGAGATAGGTTTTTCGAATGAGTGGATTCCCTCGCAATCCATTTGTTTCAGCAACAAAAGTCTTAAGAGCAACTTGATCTTTTGACTTGAGTTGCTCGACAAAAGACACATCTGCTATAAATTCAAAATCCTCGTCCCGACCTAAAAGGTCTTGTGATACCAGACGACTCTTATCTTGATAAGACAAGAAACTAAATCCACCATATTTATATGGAAAAAAATCGTAGAAATTCTGCCCGGTATATTGGCAAAACAAAAAGAGCAGTTTTTGAAAATCTGTCCGCTTTAGTCTGCCGCCAAATGCCTCAACCAATGCCAACAAAACTTTTCGTCGGTAATACATCATAGAACACCCCACATAGAGCAGCCTAAACAAAATAAACACACTTCAAAAAATTAGTGCACAAATGTTCATTTGTCAAGATTTGTTTTTTCTTTTACATTCCTCCATCTTTAATTCTTTACAAAACACACAAGATGAATAACTTAAAACCTCTCAAATCCACGCGAAAGGAAAATTATGGAATTCGTCCAAAAAGATGTGCAAATAACACCACATTATTTTCGAGACGACGGTGTGGTTCCAAATAACGCGTTCCCCCTCATCGTCTATCAAAACGCACTGTCACTACCCGAAAACGATCCCGCACGGGCATTTGAGCAGATATTTGCAGCCAATCGCTGGTCGCGTTCGTGGCGCAACGGCATCTATTCCTTTCACCACTACCACGCCACAGCGCACGAAGTACTGGGCATAGCGCAGGGAAGTGCCAGAGTGTGTATGGGCGGTGAACACGGTGTGCGCTTGACAATCGGACCGGGAGATGTCATGGTAATTCCCGCGGGCGTGGGACACAAAAACCTGGGCGCGAGTTCAGATCTATTAGTCGTAGGCGCGTATCCCGATGGACAGCACCCGGATCTGTGTCGAGAAAGTGCCCGTGAACACAAACACGCGCTGAAAAATATCCCCAAAGTACCAATGCCCACTTCCGATCCCGTCTTTGGAACAAATGGTGCCGTAATGAATTTATGGAAAAAATGAGGTCCTTATGCAATCGACAAACATGCTCTACATCATATCCGATCAACACAATCGCAATCTACTCGGATGTTATGGTCACCCGATGGTACAAACGCCCAACCTGGATCGGCTATCCGAACAGGGCACGCGATTTACCAATGCCTACACCAACTGTCCAATTTGCGTACCGGCGCGCGCATCTCTGGCCACGGGACGCTATGTACACCAAATTGGCAACTGGGATAATGGACATCCGTACACCGGAAACACGCCAAGCTGGCACCACCGCTTGCGCGAGCAGGGTTTTAACGCCACATCAATAGGCAAATTGCACTTTAAGGGCCAGGGCACAGATCACGGATTCACCGAAGAAATCGAACCATTAAACGTCGTCGATGGCATGGGCGACGTACTCGCCTGTATCCGAGAACAGCCGCCCTATCGCAACAAACGGCCAGGTATCCGAGAAGCGGGACCGGGCGACTCGACGTATTTGCAATACGACCAGCGCAACGCAGACAACGCCATAAAGTGGTTACAAGAGCACCGGAAAGACCAGACCCCCTGGTGCCTGTTCCTGTCATTTGTGTGCCCACATCCGCCGTATATTTCTCCGCCAGACGCATACGACATCTACGACCCGGACGAATTGCCCATGCCACCGCAATGGCGAACAGAGGATTGGCCCGATCATCCCGCAATGGACTATTTCAGGCGATTCTTTACATTTGATCCCCAATTCCCCGAAGCCACCGTGCGACAGCTAAATGCCGCGTACTACGGCGTATGCACATACCTGGACCGACAAATTGGTCGGGTACTAAACACCCTGGACCAATTGGAACTAACCGACACAACCCGCATAATCTATACAACAGATCACGGTGAACACCTGGGCGGACGCGGCATATACGGCAAATTTACCATGTATGAAGAATCGGCCGCCGTACCCTTTTTGATGGCAGGTCCCGACGTCCCCGCGGGCAAAGTCGTGGAAACACCTGTCTCGCTCGTCGATAGCTTCCCGACAATTTTAGAAGCCGTGGGCGCGCAACAAACCGAAGACGACGCAGAGTTGCCAGGCGAATCACTGTGGTCCATTGCACGGGAAGAAGACCGCGACCGCACAGTATTTAGCGAATACCACGCGATAGGCGCACAGCACGGGGCATATATGTTGCGCAATCGACAATACAAATACATATATCACGTCAATAACCCGCCGCAATTATTCGATACAATAGACGACCCAGAAGAGTGCCGCGACCTCGCGCAGTCGCCCGAACATCGGGAAATCCTGGAAAATTTCGAACGCGAATTACGCGACCTCATCGACCCCGAAGCTGTGGATATTCGGGCCAAAACCTCGCAACGAGAAATGATTGAATCTCTGGGTGGCAAAGAAGCCGTAATCCATCGGGGCGCATTTGACAACTCGCCCGTACCCGGCGAAGCACCAAAATTTCGACAACACGGATCGGAGTGAGCACAGGAGATAATCATGGCCGAGACAGTCAAATTATTCCTCAATGGCGAATGGGTGGCATCTGAAGCAACGGAAACCGTACCGGTTTACAACCCATCGGATGGAACGGAAATTGCCGCAACGCCCTTATGTGGCGCATCAGAGATAGATCGCGTAGTGCAATCAGCCGCAGACGCATTTCCCGAATGGGCAAATACACCGGCCGTTGACCGCGCGCGCGTAATGTTCCGGCTTGTCGCACTCATGGAAACCCACTTCGAAGAACTGGCCCAACTCGTAACCCTCGAAAACGGCAAAACAATAGAAGATGCGCGAGGCGAAATTCGACGCGGGATCGAAGTCGCGGAATTTGCATGTGGTGCGCCTGCGCTCATGATGGGCGACGCGCTGGAAAATATCGCACAGGGAATAGATTGCGACACCATCCGACAACCCATGGGCGTATCCGTGGGCATCACGCCGTTCAACTTCCCATCTATGGTACCCATGTGGACATTGCCCATTGCCCTCGTATGTGGCAACACCTACGTATTAAAGCCATCGGAGCGCGTACCCTTGAGCGCGATTCGAATTGGCGAATTATTGGTCGAAGCCGGATTACCGCCCGGCGTATTCAACATCGCACACGGCGGAAAAGACGCGGTAGATGCCCTGCTCGCCCATCCCGAAGTCAAAACCGTTTCATTTGTCGGATCAACACCCGTGGCGCGCTATGTCTATGAAACAGCCACCCGCAATGGCAAACGCGTACAATCAGCCGGTGGCGCGAAAAATTACCTGATCGTATTGCCCGACGCCGACCTGGACTCAACCGTAGCTGCCGTAATGGGCTCTGCTTATGGCTGTGCCGGAGAACGCTGCATGGCCGGCAGTGTCCTCGTCTGTGCCGAAGGTGCAGGTGACCGTTTCCTGGAACCCCTCAGTGAAACCGCACGCGAATTTCGGGTGGGACCAACCGACCGCGACCCCAATGTGGATATGGGACCAGTAGTGACCAAAACGCATCTGGACCGCATCCATCAACATATTGAAAACGGATTGCGAGAAGGTGCAGAACTAATCGTAGATGGACGCGATGTACAGGTTGAAGAAACACCGCATGGCTTCTACCTCGGTGCCACAATCTTCGATCGGGTAAAACCCCAGATGTCCATTGCGCGGGAAGAAATCTTCGGACCCGTATTATCGACCATGCACACGGACGACCTGAGCGGAGCCATTGCGCGGTGTAATGCCAGCGGATACGGCAACGCAGCCGTACTATTCACATCCAGTGGCGGAGCCGCGCGCAAATTTCGCCACGAAGTAAACGCCGGCATGGTCGGCATCAACATCGGCGTCCCCGCGCCCATGGCATTTTTCCCCTTCTCCGGGTGGAACAATTCTTTCTTCGGCGATTTACATGTACAGGGCACCGAAGGCATTTCGTTCTTCACCCGACAAAAGGTCACAATCAGCCGATGGATTGACACAAAGCGACAATTCTTTTAGTTAGATATTCAGGAGGAAACATGGCAGATGATATCAAAGCTGCGGCGAGAACTGCACGGCAGGCGGCTCTAACATTGAGTCAGGCGACGGAAAAACAGCGCAATGCCGCGCTTGAAGCCATAGCACAGGCATTGCAGGCGAATCGCGACCGCATTTTAGACGCCAACAAACGCGATCAGGCAGCAGCAGAAAAAATGCTGGCACAGGGGGAAATCACCCTCCCGCTGATCAAGCGCCTGAAAGTAGATGATGAAAAGCTGGACAGTGAAATAATAGTTGGCGTTCACAGTGTCGCGGCCCAGGAAGACCCCATTGGCAAAACGCAGGCCGCGACCGAATTGGACGAAGGCCTCAATCTCTATCGCGTAACCGTTCCAATCGGCGTAATCGGCGTGGTCTTTGAATCGCGCCCCGACGCGCTGGTGCAAATCGCGACACTATGTCTAAAATCGGGCAATGCCATCATGCTCAAAGGCGGCAGCGAAGCATTTCACACCAACCGCGCACTGGCCGAAATTATGATCGCTGCAACGGCTGAACTGGACGGCATCCCCGAAGGATGGATGCACCTTCTGGAATCGCGAGAAGAAGTCGCGGGCATTCTCGAATTACACGACCTCATCGACCTGATCATCCCGCGCGGCGGCAATGAATTCGTACAACACATCATGAACAACACCAAAATCCCCGTCATGGGGCACGCCGACGGCATCTGCCATGTGTACGTAGATAAGGACGCCGACCTGAAAAAGGCCGTGCGCATCGCCATCGATTCCAAGACGCAGTACGCAGCCGTCTGCAACGCCGCTGAAACCCTGCTGGTACACGCCGAAATCGCCAGGCGCTTTTTCGCCACCGCAATTCAACAACTCACCGACGAAGGCGTCTTGATCCGCGGCGACGCCCGCACCCTGGACCTCGCCGCCAGCGCAGATGCCCTGACCCCGGCCAGTGACAGCGACTGGTCAACCGAATACCTCGACTATGTCCTATCCGTCAAAGTCGTCGATTCGGTCGAAGAAGCAATCGCCCACATCAACGAATACAGCAGCCACCACACCGACTCGATCGTAACCGAAGACCAGCAAGCCGCGAAGAGATTTTTGCAAGCCGTGGACTCGGCATCGGTCATACACAATGCGTCAACCCGGTTTGCCGATGGATTTCGCTATGGCCTCGGCGCCGAAGTAGGCATCAGCACCAACCGCCTGCACAGCCGCGGGCCTGTCGGCCTTGAAGGCCTCGTCATCTACAAATACGTAGTAACGGGCGAAGGACATATTGCGGACGATTACATCGGCGAAAACGCCAAAACATTTACACACCGCAAACTGGATGCAGTCTGGCGTCCAGAATAATAACTGAAATAAAAGGGAATATCATGATCAGGAACTACTTTATCCTACTCTGCTGCGCGTGTGTCATAACCTCGTGCGCAACAACGCAGACAGAAAGTGAAACACCTCAACCACCAGCTCCCCAACCACCATCACCCACCCTGCCCATCGATTCTGCAGTGCGAACGGGCAAACTGGCAAATGGGCTTCGCTACGTAATCCGGGAAAACAAACGACCGGAAAACCGCGCCGAATTGCGCCTCGTAGTCAATGCGGGATCCATTCTGGAAGACGAAGACCAGCAGGGACTGGCGCACTTTGCCGAACACATGGCATTTAATGGCACAGCTAATTTCCCCAAACTGGAAATAGTCAATTTCCTCGAAAGCATCGGCATGCGCTTTGGCGCGCACTTAAATGCCTACACGAGTTTTGACGAGACCGTCTATATGCTTCGCGTGCCCACAGACAGCACCGAAGTAATGGAAAAAGCGTTTCGCATCCTGGGCGACTGGGCGCATCGGGTAAAATTTGATCCCGAAGAAATCGAAAAAGAAAGAGGTGTGGTCATCGAAGAATGGCGTTCGGGACGCGGAGCCAGAGCGCGCATGCGCGACAAACAATTGCCGATCTTGCTCAAAGACTCGCGTTATGCCGAGCGTTTGCCCATCGGCAAAAAAGCATTGCTCGACACATTCAAGCACGAATCCCTCACGCGCTTTTATCGCGACTGGTACCGCCCCGACCTCATGGCAGTCATCGCAGTGGGAGACTTTGAAACGGACGCAATTGAAACCCTGATCAAAAAAACCTTTGACCCGATACCAAAAGCAGAGAACCCGCGCGCTCGAACCGCCTATACGGTTCCCGACCACGGTGAAACCCTGTTTGCGATTACAACCGACCCGGAAAATTCCCAGTCTTCCATCGGTATCTATTTCATGCAAGATGTCGCACCCGAAGGAACAGTAAAAGATTATCGCAGCATGCTCATTCGCAACATGTTCAACAGCATGCTCAATCAGCGATTTAGAGAAATAACCAAAAAACCCGACCCGCCATTTCTGGGCGCAGGCTCCAGTCATGGGAACCTCGTCAGAACCAAAGCCACATACACCCTGGGCGCAGGCGTCAAAGAAGGGGGAATTGAACGCGGCCTGGAAGCCGTCTTAACCGAAGCCATTCGCGTCCAACGCCACGGATTTACGCAACCCGAAGTAGATCGCCTAAAAACCAACATGTTGCGCAGCATCGAACAATCTTATCGCGAGCGCGACAGACGCCGTTCGCGCGGTTTTGCATCGGAATACATCCGTCACATATTGACAGGCGAACCCATTCCGGGCATTGAAATCGAACGCGATCTATTTCGTGAATTACTCCCCGGCATTCAAGTCGAAGAAATCAACCGCCTCGTCGGCGAATGGATCACCGACAAGAACCGTGTCATCGTAGTCACCGCACCCGAGAAAGATGGTCTCGCTGTTCCGTCCGAAGCTGACCTGCTAACCATAATCAACGAAGTCCAACAAAAAGACGTGGACCCCTATGAGGAAGATGTATCCGACGACCCCCTCATCGCGAATATCCCAACGCCTGGAAAGGTCGTACGCGAAACAACAATAGACACCTTTGGCGTCACAGAATGGACATTGAGCAATGGTGTAAAAGTCGTCATGAAACCCACGGACTTCAAAAACGACGAAATCCTGTTCACATCCTTCAGCCCGGGCGGGCATTCTCTATCGAGCGATGAAAACTACATGGCGGCATCCACAGCGACATCAGCCATAATGGAAAGCGGCCTGGGCAAATTCAATCAAATTGAACTCAATAAAAAACTCGCTGGCAAAGTCGTGCGCGTATCGCCTCGCATCAGCAGCCTCAGCGAGGGCGTATCGGGCAGCGCGTCTCCCGAAGACATAGAAACCATGTTCCAACTCATATATCTCATCTTCACGGAACCGCGTGCAGACTCTCTGGCATTTCAAGCACTACTGGACCGCTATCGAGGCATATTGCAAAACCGGGACATGAGACCAACGACAGCTTATTCCGATACAATCCAGGTTACCATGTCTCAATACCACATCAGGTCGCGCCCGCTATCAAACGAAATACTGGGAGAAATGGACCTGCAAAAATCGCTGGCATTTTACAAAGACCGATTTGCCGATGCCAGTGACTTCACATTTGTATTTGTCGGCAACTTTGAGCCAGAAAAAATAAAACCCCTGATAGAAACCTATCTGGGCGGATTACCCGCGCTCAACCGCGGAGAAACCTGGCGCGACACAGGCGTCAGAGCGCCAAAAGGCGTCATTGAAAAAACCGTGAAACGGGGACAAGAACCCAAAAGTAGCACACGGCTGATCTTTACGGGACCTTTTGAATACAACGACCGATTTAAGCGATATGTATATGGCTCAATGGGCGATGTCTTGCAAATAAAACTCCGAGAATTACTCCGAGAAGATGAGGGCGGTACGTACGGCGTTGGCGTACGCGCATCTAGTTCGCGTTGGCCCGAAGGCAGGTACAGCATCTCAATCAGCTTTGGATGCGATCCCGAGCGATTGGAAGAATTGACGCAACTCGTTTTTGCCCAAATCGACAGCATGAAACAAAAACCCGTCGAACAATCCTACATCAACAAAGTGACCGAAATGGATTTGCGGGGTCGAGAAACCAACAAAAAAGAAAACGGTTACTGGCGCAGTACGTTGAGCCGATATTACCAGAATGAGATAGACTTGATGGCGTGGCTGACGTATGAAGACGAAGTCATCAAAAAACTTACAGCAGAACACGTACAAAAAGCGACGCAACAATACTTCAACATGGAAAACTACGCGCGATTCGTCCTGTTACCCGAAGAAGGGGTGACGGCAAAATGACCATAGATGCCGACATGAACCGCTTAAAAAACGCCACCTATCCCGGTCGTGGTATCGTAATAGGACAAACTCCTGATACCTCATGTATGGTTCAGATCTACTGGATCATGGGACGCAGTCCCAGCAGCCGCAACCGCGTATTTGTGCGAGAAGGCGACGCGGTAAAAATCGACACCGTGGATAAATCCCATGACATTGATCCACTAACCATGTACTATCCCATCCGCGTACTGGGCAACGCGCATATCGTCACAAATGGCGATCAGACCGACACCATTGTCCATACCCTGCAAAAAGGTGGCTCGTTCGAATCCGCCCTGAAAACGCGCACTTACGAACCCGACGCCCCCAATTTTACACCGCGCATCTCTGGCCTTACCGACCTGGGCGACTCGCAAGCCTATCGACTATCGGTCTTAAAAACCGTTGGCGGTGATGCGCGCTATTGTTCGCGCCAATTCTTCAATTATGAAACCGCGATCCCCGGCACAGGACACTGCATCACAACATATACAGACGACGGCAATCCCCTGCCCTCATTCAAAGGAGAGCCTTATGCCGTCGAATTATTCGACGACATACAGCAAACCGCCGACGTATTCTGGAACCTGTTAGACGAAGACAACCGCGTCTCGCTACTCGTAAAATTCATCCACCCCGAGACCGCTGATCTGGTAATCGTGAACAAATACAGATCAGGATAAAAACCCGCAGGAAGGAGCACCTCTATGGAACCCATCAAATACGGTATGTTCATCATGCCCTTCCACGCCCCGGACAAGCCTTTGAGTCAGGGATTTGACGAGGATTTGGAACTCGTTGTCAAAGCCGAGGAACTGGGCTTTGATGAATTTTGGATCGGCGAACACCATACCATGAAGTACGAGACCATTGTCACGCCCGAAATTTTCATCGGACGCGCCCTGGGTGAGACCCAGAGCATCCGCCTGGGACCGGCACCGGTCTGTTTGAACCTGCACCACCCCGCCTATGTGGCCAGTCGTCTATCTTTTTTGGATCACCTGGCCAAAGGCCGACTCAATCTGTGCTTTGGCCCGGGCAGTGTCACCTCAGACCAGGAACTGTACGGACTGGATCCCAGGTCGGGCGGTGCAATGACCGGGGAAGCCATTGACGCCATCCTCAACTTGTGGACATCGGATCCACCCTACGAGCACCAGGGGAAATACTGGCAATTCCAGCTCAAAGACAATATTGACGAAGAAACCCAGATCGGCTTCATCCACAAACCCTTTCAGCAGCCCCACCCGCCCATCGCCATGCCGGGAATGAGCCGCAACTCACATAGCATGCAAACAGCTGGCGAGCGCGGCTTCCAGCCCTTTTCCGCCTGCCTGATATCGGGCAACGTGGTAGCCGACAACTGGCAGATCTATGAGCAGAGCGCCCTGCAGGCGGGACGGCAACCGCAACGGACCGACTGGAAAATCGCCCGTTCGATCTTTCTCGCCGACACCACGGCCGAAGCCGTGAAAAAGGCGCGGCACAATTCCCTGGCAAAAAATTACGAGTACATCGGGCGCCTATTCGACAGAGGCCTGGGGCGCCAGGTTTACAAGCGCGACCTGGACATGCCCGACTCCGAGTGCAATCTGGACTATTTGATGACCGAACAGATTATCGCTGGCGACGTCGATGAAGCACTGCGTCGCTTGCTGGACCTGTTCGAGGAAACCGGTCCCTTTGGCACACTCGTACTAATGGGCTACGACTGGGACGACAAAGATAGTTGGATATACAGCATGGAATTGTTCGCCCGTGAACTAATGCCAGCTTTGAACAAAGCAGTGGGAGCGGTACCGTAGATGACAATCAAAGCACTGACATTTGACGTATTCGGCACAGTCGTCGATTGGCGCAGTTCGGTCATCCGAGACGGCGAACGATTGGGCGAACGCAAGGGATTGGACATCGATTGGACTGCATTTGCCGATGCGTGGCGCGGGGGCTATGGCCCATCCATGAACCGCGTGCGCACGGGCGAATTGCCCTGGACAAAAATCGACGACCTGCACCGCATGATCCTGGACGAACTCATAGAAAAATTCGGCATCTCGGGATTATCCGAAGAAGAAACCGCGGATTTCAATCGCGTTTGGCATCGCCTCGACCCCTGGCCCGATGCCGCAGGCGGCTTATGGCGGTTAAAATCGCGGTACCTGATCGCCACACTATCCAACGGCAATGTGTCGCTACTCGCCAACATGGCGAAATACGGCGGACTGCCCTGGGATTGCATCTTATCAGCCGAATTGGCCGGGCATTACAAACCCGACGCCGAAACCTATTTGAAAGCCATCGAACTGCTCAGTTGCGAACCCCATGAAGTCATGATGGTCGCCGCCCATCAGGGCGACCTGCACCACGCAGCGGGCGTCGGCATGAAAACGGCTTATGTATTCCGACCCTTTGAGCGGGGACCCAACGCAAAAAAAGACTTACCTCCCGATCTGAACTTTGACATCATAGCCCATGATTTTCACGACCTCGCCGATCAACTGGGGTGTTATTAACAAACATGAAACTCACCGATTTCAAAGTCCTCACATTCGATTGCTATGGCACGCTTATCGACTGGGAAACCGGAATGATCAAAGGGCTGGAGCCACTCCTATCAAAGGTCGAACGAAAATTGTCGCGCAATGAAATTCTTCAAACACACGCGCGACACGAATCAACACAACAAGCCTGGACGCCGGGCATGCGCTATTCCGAACTCCTCGCCATCGTCTATAAACGCCTCGCCGAAGAATGGGGCATCGCCGTCACACCTGATGAGTGCGCCGCATACGGCCAATCGATAAAACAATGGCCAGCATTTTCCGATTCTGCCGATGCGCTACAATATCTCAAAAAACACTACAAGCTCGCGATCCTGTCCAACGTCGATAACCACAGCTTCAAATACAGCAACGACCGTCTCGGTGTCGAGTTTGACGCCATATACACGGCTGAAGACATAGGATCGTACAAACCTGCGGATCGAAACTTCGAATACATGCTGGAACACCTCAAATCGCTCGGCATTGAAAAATCGGAAATTCTACACACCGCAGAAAGCCTATTCCACGACCACATGCCAGCGAATAAAAACGGACTCGCCACCTGCTGGATCTACAGGCGCGTCAACGACGAAGGCTTCGGCGCAACAATAGACCCGGGCGAAATGCCAAACTACAATTTTCAATTTAACAGCATGGCAGAACTCGTAAAGGCGCACCAAAAAGCTTCGGAAAGTGCGTCACACATCATCTAACACGCGTTCAAACGCTTCGAGACTGGTGGCCTGAATAGCCGCACGAAGCAACTGCTTGAGGCGGTGCAAGTCGTCAATAGCGGCAATGCGGTCAGATAGGGGGTGCATCTCGCTCAGACCAAAGCGAATCTCCAACACTTCGAGGAGGCCTGCGAGGGTGCTTTTTCTTTCACCTTGCTCAATGCCCTGCTTGAGCCATTGTTCTTTGTTTTCCTCAATCTCTTGCTCAAGCAAGTATTGGGCAAAAGATGATTCGCGGACGAGATCCATCAATCCCTCCTTTAAAATAAGGTTCGCAATCATTTCCCGATCATGCACCAACCCACCCAACACAGACAGACAAGTTAGAAAATCACCTCTGACAGATTCATCTAGCGGCAAGTCTCGCGCACAATCGACACACGTACGCATCCACCCCTCAGAATCCATCCCTGCTGGCGGCTTCATCAATGATGCAAACGGGATCAAACCCCCCATGACCTGCAGCAAGAACGCGAGGTCCTTCTACTTCAGTCAGTCTGATCACCTGGTATTGAATAAGGATCTGGCAGCCAAAACGCGCCTGGATGTGGTACCCCGGATCGTTTCGCCCCGCATCAGGATGCAAGTAAATGACCGTGGAATGGATAGGCAAATCATAAAGCTCAATCGCACGACCAATATAGCCAGCCATGCGCCGCGCACGCTATAGTGAACATATTGATCCATTACCAATTTAAGAGTTGAAATCATTGTCTCCTACAAAGAAGATTGCGCGAAAGACAATTCTGAGATACATTCTAAAAATTAAATTCCGAACGCATAATTTCAGGAGACCCACCATGATCCAGAGCGGCGTTGCAAGCGGAGACATCACGCCGGAACCCGGCCCAGTACTTCAGGGACATTGGAACACCAACCCATCGCATTCCGTACTCTACCCTCTTGAAGTGCGGGCGGTTGTATTTGCCGAAGAAGATGTGCAAATAGCCATCGCCACACTCGACGTCATCGGCATAACAAAAGCCACCACTGATCGAATCCGAGCACAAGTGGCAAGCGCGTGTGGAATCTCGGGAGATAACGTAATGGTAGCGTGCAGCCACACGCACTGCGCCCTCCCCACACTGCCGTGTTTGGGCATGACCCCCGACCCCGAATATATGGATCGCATAGTCGAAACCACCGCCGCGTGCA
>JAPOXY010000071.1 GCA_026706845.1 Gemmatimonadota bacterium | reverse complement strand
TACAGTGCGCCGCCCAAAAAAATGAATGCCAGCATGCACAAACTGCCCGATAGACCATCCACGCCGTCTGTGCAGTTTGTGGCGTTAATAGTCATCCACAACAAGCATGTAGCAATAGGGATATAAATCCAGGGTGGCACAATAACTGAGGTTTTAATTAGCGGTAGCCACACTTCGACGGGTGCCATCTGGCACACGACTATAGCACCAAAAATGGAGATGACCAGGTCGAACAACCCCATGCGGTATTCACTCCATTCATAGCGGTCATCGAAAAAGCCCACCAGCATTGCCAGGAATAGGCACCCCAAAGCCGCCAGATATCGCATTCCAAGGGGCACAAATAAAAATCCGACTACAATAAAAATGGAAATAAAAATAACGCCTGCTCCTACGGGCTTGCCCTTATTTTGTGCGGCGCCAACAGCGTGAGCACGCCCCTGATCACGCGGTAGCTGATGCCACATTTTGGGCAAAATTCTCCAGGTTAACACGCAGGCGAGCGCGGTACCTGCACCAACTAAAAATAGATAAGACGTGAAGAGGCGAAACGGCCCATAGATGTCCAACAATTGCTCACCCAGCCAGTAGAGCACAGCGCAAACTCCCGTGTGATATGATTTGAAAAATGAAACAAATCAGGTCCAATGTAAGGTCTCTATCATTAAAGGGCAAGTCTGAACTCACAGCCGATTCCATTTGAAAGAAAATCCTTGACGTAAAAACACAGACTTTCTATTTTCTGACTATTATGAACGCAATGATCAACAACCCGGTTACTTTTACTAATCCAAACACAGTTTTGGTCGGGGATGCGTTTGCCCACACCGCTCAGCATCACACCCATCATGCTACGTCTGCGACTTTTTGCACGATGCGCTCGGCGGTGGATATGTCATAATAGTTGTCCAATGAAATGTACAAGCCCGCTGTCGAGAGACAGTGGGCTTTTTTTTTGGGAGAATGACAATGGCACACAATGACGATGCTTATGGACGCATGATGTGGGACTTGCATCGCGGCATATCCGCAGAGGAAATAGTAGAACGCGAAGACGGATATATAACTTCCGGTAATTCCAGTGCATATTTCGATCCGTATTGCGACTGGCCCCCGCATCAGCGAGAATTGATGAATTATGTTCGCGGCCGCGTCCTCGACATAGGTTGCGGACCCGGACGCCATGCCCTCTACCTCCAGGAAGAAGGTTTTGATGTTTTGGGCATTGACACATCTCCTCTGGCGATCAAGGTGGCGAAAGAACGCGGTCTCAAAAAAGCCAGGGTTTTGAGTGTAACACAAATTTCCTCTCGGCTCGGTCAGTTTGATACCATACTTATGATGGGCAGTAATTTCGGTCTCTTTGGCAATTTGAAGCGCGCTCGATGGCTTTTGCGAAAGATGCGTACTATGACATCTTCCGATGCGAGAATTATTGCCGAATCCGCAGATCCTTACAGCACGACGAGAAAAGCACATCTGGATTATCACAAATTGAATCGCGAGCGGGGTAAGTTCTCATGTCAGCTCAAAATTCGCATTCGATATGAACACTATATCGGCGCATGGTTTGAATACCTCAAAGTATCTCGAAAAGAGATGGCATTTATTCTCGAAGGCACTGGTTGGCAAATTTCGCGATTTATTCCGGAAACGGGGAGTGTTTATGTCGCGGTTATTGAGAAAAATTGAAGGCAAGCGGAGGAAATAGTTATGTCTATTGATTATCAACTCGAAGAAGGGACGGATATCCATCTCGATTTTGAAAAGCTTCGAAAGGTTGCACAGGCCGATCATCCCGTCATTCCCGTTGCTGTGCAGGATGTGGATAGCAAAGCCGTTCTCTTGATCGGCTATGTCAATGAACAGGCACTTGGCTATACGCTTGAACACCGCGTGGCAACGTTCTGGAGTACATCGCGCAATGAACTCTGGGTTAAAGGGGCTACGTCTGGCGATATGCTCGAACTGGTCGATGTGCGCATTAACTGCGAACAAAATTCACTGCTCTATCTCGTTCGCCTCAAAGGCGATGGTTCGTGTCATACAAAAGAAGATGGTCGTGCGCGGTACGGCTGTTATTACCGCAGTATCGATAATGGAAACTTGACATTTGTGAACCCCAAAACCATACCGGAGTAACAAGTCATGCCCTCAGAGGTCGTTACCCGAATCCGTTCAGATCAATGGCAAATTCTCAGGGATGTGCGTCTTCGCGCACTTGAAGATGCGCCTTACGCTTTTGGTACAACGCTGGCAGAAGGCGAAAAAAGAACCGATAGAGACTGGCAGGACATGGCGAGAGATCATGCCAATCTGTCGGATCGCGCATATTTCATGGCTTATGTGGGGGATAATCCCTGTGGGATGGCGGGGTGTTATCGCAGGGCATCAGACGTAGTAGTGCTCACCGCGATGTGGGTCGCACCCGAATTTCGGGGAAAAAATATCGGTGAGCAGATTGTGTGCGCGGTCATAGAATGGGCACGCGAGGGTGGAGCCACCACGCTCGAAGCCTGGGTGAGTGAAAATAATCCAGCGCGTTTTTTTTATCAAAAGATCGGATTTGAAGAGACCAGTTTAACCGAACCGCTTCGCTCAGATTCCAAAATTCAGATCATTTTGCTCAGGCGCGATATTGTAGCGTGAAATCCGGGTTGATTCGCAATCTTCTCAATACTATATTGCTCACATGGTAAGAGGTTTAGAAATGGGACAGCAGTTCATTCGGACAGATCAGAGCACTCGACGACAGGAGGGAGAAAACGTGGGTTACGATCTCAAAGTTTTTTCGGGTAATACCAATCGGCCATTGGCCGAAGATATTTGCAATATTCTCGACACTCGGCTTGCCGAAGCCACTGTGAGCCGTTTTTCCGGCGGCGAAACACATGTGCAAATTGATGAAAACGTGCGCGGTTGCGATGTTTTTATTGTCCAACCTATTTGTGAAAATGAAGAAGAAGGCATTTCGCCCAATGACGCCTTGATGGAACTGCTCATTTTGATCGATGCTGCGCGACGTGCCTCCGCCCGACGCATCACAGCGGTTGTGCCCTATTATGGCTATGCGCGACAGGATCGCAAAGACCGCCCCCGCGTGCCGATTACGGCCAAACTGGTCGCCAATATGATTTATACCGCTGGGGCGCGGCGGGTTTTAACCCTGGATCTGCACGCCAATCAGATCCAGGGTTTTTTTGACATACCCGTTGACCACCTCTATTCCATTAACATTTTAGGGGAGTACTTCAGGCTGAAAAATCTTAAAAATCTCGTTGTTATCGCCCCCGATGTCGGCGGTATAAAAATGGCACGCGCTTATGCCGAACTGCTCGGTGCGTCGTTAGCTATTGTAGATAAACGCCGCTGGAGCGGTCAAAAAACCGAAGTCCTGAACGTTATTGGTGAGGTGAAAGACAAAAATATCGTCATTGTTGATGATATCATCTCTACGGGGAGTTCCCTTATTGAAGCTGCCTCTGCGCTCAAAGACAAAGGCGCGCGCGATATATGTGCCACGATTGTCCATCCGGTGCTGGCAGATCCCGCTGTCGAGCGCGTGGAAAATTCCGTACTTACAGAGCTTGTCGTTTCCAATTCTATTCCCGTGCCCAAACGCGCCCAAAATGGCAAGATCAAAATTCTATCAGTCGCTCCCATTCTCGCCGAATCCATCCGCCGCATCAACAACGATGAATCCGTCAGCAATCTCTTTGCGAATGCGAGGGTGGAAGGGTAAATACGATAGATCAAGGGATTGAAAAAATCCCGCCAGAAAGTCTATTCTGGCGGGATGAAAAAGCGTTTATAGTGGCAAGCAAGAGGCATCAGGCCAGACCTTTTGCCTTTAAACGTTTGACCAGGGAAGAAGGCGAGGTTGCTTTCTGTATTTGATCAATAGATTCCAGTCGTTTTTCAATATCCCGGTCGAGTTCTGTTTTATGATCCCAATAATATGCCAGTGCAGAATGGATTTGGCCCATGCTCAAATAGGGATGTTGGAAATGCAGTTCTTCAGGACTCCAGCCATAAGCGAGATGGTTGGTAATTAGTTCAACCACTTTCATTGTTGTGCCCTCAATCATTGGCACTTGATCTTCGGTGACCTGAATATGCTCATATCCCGTTTGTGTTAGCACGTAAAGTTCCTCATTAGTACGATTTCTTAATCAAATTTCTTTGAAAGGTCCCGAGACTCACGGTTTGCCGATGTTAAAGCCAATCCCCACGGCTGTTCGCAGGGCACTTGCGTCTTCTTGTTCGCCAATAACCCAGCGTACCTCAAACAAAATTTCCATTCTGCGGTTCAACAATTGTTTTTCCATGCCGACGAGAATAAAGTGAAGCGCGGCCTGATATTCGTTTTGAAATTCGTTGATGATCAACCGCTCGCGCCGCACCCGGTTCACTCCCAATCCACCGCCCATATACGCATACGCAGTCCCCGATTTATGCGGCCACAAGTACTTTAGAAAAGCCCCACCACCTCTCGCCTGAATCTCGGTACCGTCGAGGTCAGATCCGCTTCCTGTCTCGGCACCTACCTCAAGGCGAAGATTGGGCGTAAATACGGTTGCAATATCTGCTTGAAGCACGAAGAAATGCCGCGTGTCGTTTGCCTGTACAACGTCTAAACCAACCTTGGTTGCCAGATTGTAGAGCTTAAAACCTGCCTGGGCACTCGTTGTAAAAAAAATTAAGACCAAAAGTCCGACACCAGCAAAAATCCTCATAATAAACTCCTGACAGCACTTTTGGGCAGTGCCGGATAAATCTTCTATCTACACGACGCCAGTGCTAATTGTTTGAGATAAGAATAGGTATAAATTCCCGTATCGTGTCCGTCTGTCCACCGAATTTGGATGGCATAATTTCCGACTGGAACGACATCAGATAGATCTGCCGATGGCGTTTGATCCGCAGTAATCATCTGCAATTGCTCGTCTTGCTTTGCCCGCAGGTCTCCACACAATGCACATGGACAGGCTTTTCGCACGTCGGATAATCGCACGCGCAAAATTCCATCGTCCGCCCAATCCATTTCGAGCCATCCCTCTGTGCGGTCAACGCGAATGCGTTTGGGTTTTTCTGCCACGACCAGCCCCCTAACGCTTCAACCGATGCCTTAATCCCAATTCCTGAAGCAAAATACCGTATTGCTCGCGCAGATCGTTTTGCAGAGCAAAGGCGCGATTATAAGCGATTGCCGCATCTTCAAAAAAACCTTGCGCGGTCAGCGCGCGCCCCATTAAAATGTAATTGAGCGCGTAATGGGGCATGCGTTCTGTGGTCTCGCTGGCCATGTCGAGTGCCCGCTCTAATTGTCCCGTTTTCAGGTAAATCCAACCCAAACCCTGATAGGCTGCGATAATATCGGGATCCAGGGCAAGCCCCTGCTGATAATATTGTTCTGATAGAATTATGTCGCCTATCCGCTGATATAAGTATCCAAGCGCGACCAGTGCGCTTGCATCGGTCGAGTCCTGGACGGCCAATAGCTGGCAGGCGTCAATTGCGCGATCAAAATCTTCCATTCGCAAATAAGCCGATACGAGGAGGCGCAATGCCTGTGTGTGTGCGGAGTTTTTTTCCAAAATATCGCGCAGGGCGACAGCAGCGCCACCGGGCTTGCCAGTTTCCAGCGAATCGACAGCACTTTTCAGTGCGGGGTCGAGAATTACAGCTATCGAATCATCCGAAATCACGACCATCGGATCACTGCTTTCAAACCTCTCTTGAGCACTGGAAGTCTCTGCACTCAAAAGCATAACAAAGATGATTCCCAGTCGCAGTATCATATACTTTCCTGACAATACCCTCATAGATACAAGGGGCGTCCAGTATAGGGCCATTGAACGAATGACTTTGGCAAACTCTGTCGAGTTGTCGCAGTTGTATCCCACACAAAGGGATCTACTATGGGGTACTCAGTAGAGGTATGTGGCAAAATAGTGTTTGCGCGATATAAGCGCAGGCTTTGGCGTATAGAAAGACCCGGCTCGTAAATTTCAATGGCCGGGCGATTGCACCACATCACAAGAACAAGGTCCGGGTCGATCTCTATTCGTTGACAAATCAATTTGAGTATCAGATAAACACCTGCCATAAATTTGGTCATAGAGGCCTTTTCTATTTTTAGCTTCGATCACTAACCGCTCTTGCTGCCAAACGCGGCGACAAAGAGGAGAAAGTCTGGAAATTCAACTGTCCCGTTGTTATCCAGATCCATACGGGCATCAAAACCGTCATCAGATGAAGACTTGCCAAATTGCGCGACAAAGAGGAGAAAGTCTGGAAATTCAACCGCGCCGTTTCCATCAAAATCACCAGGTAGCATAGTCGGTGTTGGTGGTGTTGGTGGCGTTGGTGGTGTTCCCGTATCTGTTGCTTTCGCGAAAGTAATTACGATCCTGATTGGATCATCTGGCGGTACGTGCTGAGAAAGTGCGCCCATTGCCAAGCCTCTTACAGATTCGGGTAATGACGCCAATAATTCATCTAAGAGAAGCGGACGTATAATATGCAGTGAATCCGCTGTAGCCGTGTATGTATAATTGAGCGGATCTTCATTTTCTCGCGTTATGGTGAGTGCATGGGTATCGGACGCGACCGTGTAATTTCCCTCATATTGGCTCGTATCGAGTACAGAGACTGAAAGCGGAACCAATAATACCGCAGAGATATTGGTCGCTGTTGTGTAGTCAGATTTGACACTGCCATCGGAACCAAAAGTTATTGTGCCGTTGATTTCGCCTTCAACTGTAAGAGGCGATACAGCCTGCACGAGCCCGGCCGGGACATAAGCGTTCAGGCCGACCTTCTCAGCTACCCAGGAGCCGACGATCTCGCCACCTTGCGGCTTGGGGGTTTCTGGTATCAATCCCGCGTCTGACTGTCCAAATACTATGAACGCCGTTATAAGTAGAACGCAGCTTCTCAATACTT
>JAPOXY010000070.1 GCA_026706845.1 Gemmatimonadota bacterium | reverse complement strand
ATCCGCTCGGATGGGAATCGGCCGTGCCGGCGCCGCGACCTCGAAGAAATCGTCACAACTTATCGCGACTACAACAACGTGCGCGAAGAACTGGGCGATATAAATGACATCATCAGTTCCTCAGATGATGCCGAACTCGTCGATATGGCCCAAATGGAAAAAGAAGACCTCGCGCAACGGGAATCAGACCTGTCCGACACCCTCAAAATGCTCTTAATCCCCAAAGACCCCAACGACGACAAAGACACCGTCGTCGAAATACGCGCAGGCGCGGGAGGGGAAGAAGCCGCCCTCTTTGCCGCCGACCTCCACCGCATGTATTCGCGCTATGCAGAAAACACCGGTGGACGCTGTGAAATCCTCAGCTCAAACCCCACGGGAATTGGTGGATACAAAGAGATCATCTTCTTAGTCGTTGGCAACGGCATCTACGGCAGGCTAAAATACGAAAGCGGCGTACACCGGGTCCAGCGCATACCCGAAACCGAATCCAGCGGTCGCATCCACACCTCGACAGCTACCGTAGCCGTCCTTCCCGATGCAGAGGAAGTCGATATAGACATCGACCTCAACGACCTCAAGATAGATGTCTTTCGCTCATCAGGTCCCGGAGGCCAAAGCGTCAACACCACCGACTCGGCAGTGCGCATCACCCACATGCCATCGGGACTCGTCGTTACGTGTCAGGACGAAAAATCTCAGCACAAAAACAGAGCCAAAGCACTCAAAGTCTTGCGCTCGCGCCTGCTGGATCAGGCCATCCGCGAACAACAGGCCAAAACCGCCGCTGACCGCCGCTCACAAATTGGCAGCGGCGACCGAAGCGCGAAAATTCGCACCTACAATTTCCCACAGGGACGCGTAACCGACCACCGCATCAAACTCACCCTGCACAGGCTTGAAGACATTCTGGACGGCAACATAGCAGAACTCATCGAAGCCCTTCGCCTCTCTGACCAGACGGAAAAACTCAAACAACAAGAACAAATCTTCTAACCCCATGCCGACCTCCATTCCCCACCTCCTGACCTGGGCCAGAGACATCCTCATCAAAGCGGGTGTCCCCAGCCCACGGGCAGATGCCGAATGGACACTCGCCCATGTACTCGAATGCTCGCGTTCAGAACTGCTTATGCAGACGCACCACCCGCTCACACCTGCACAAAACGCGACCTATCGCACCCTGATTCACCGCCGCGCCGATCGCATCCCCCTGCAACACCTTTTGGGCAACACCGAATTTTACGGCTTCCCATTTCACACCTCGCCCGATGCCCTGATCCCCCGGCCGGAAACAGAAATCCTCATCGAAGCCACCCTCAACCAATTAAACACCTGCACAAACCCCCGCATCCTCGACATTGGCACCGGATCGGGAATCATCGCCATTACCCTGGGCAAAGCACTCCCTGAATCGCGTGTAATCGCCACAGACATATCGCGCAAAGCACTCCGCCTCGCCAGCAAAAACGCCCATCTCAACGGCATAGCCGATCGCATCTCCTTTCTCCAAACCGATCTCCTCACACCCTTTGCAAAACCAGAGAGCTTCCACGCCATCCTCTCCAACCCACCCTACATCCCCAGCAATGCAATCGACGCCCTGCAACCCGAAGTCCGCGACTGTGATCCTCGCCTCGCCTTAGACGGGGGCTGCGACGGCCTCGACTTTTATCGCAAAATCATTCCCGCAAGCATCTCCTTGCTCGCACCGGGCGGATTATTGGCTTTGGAAATCGGTCACGATCAGGTCGATGCCGTCACCCAACTGCTCAACCGACAAATGGGCCTCACCTCCATCGCAACCCACACCGACCTGGGGGGATATCCCCGCGCGGTACTTGCGCAAAGGCGGTGATGGGACGGCACGGGGACCGTCCCCTACGATAATATTGTTAATCCGGCTTGTAGGGGCGACCCCCTGTGGTCGCCCGCTGACCTCCAATTGCTAATCATTGACTTTTACAACCTTTTTTGTTAATTTCTCACGCCTTAATATTCGTTTGTCTCACCCCTTGATAAACGCGCCATGTTAGACCAAATTTTCGCGCCCATCCAATATCAGATCGCACGCTTTGAAACCCGTCTCGAAGAAATTATGACGGACTCTGATGTCGGGGGCATACAGGAAATGGCCTATCACGTTGTTAAAAACAGGGGCAGGCGTTTTCGACCTGCCCTTGCATTCTTAACAGCGCAGGCCGTGGGCGAGTGTTCAGACGCGGTAATTGATGCCGCTGTAGGCGTTGAAATTATACAGACGGCATCGCTCATTCACGACGACGTAATCGACAACGCGGAAACGCGCCGGGGAGCCGACGTCCTGCATCTGCAGTGGGGCAACCGCGCAGCCATTTTGATGGGCGATTTTCTCTTTGCCAAATCAATGCAAGTGCTCGTCGGCCTCAACTCTCTACCGGTCATGAACGCCACGACCCACGCGATTCAGCGCGTCGTTGAAGGAGAAATTCTCGAAGGCGAAATATCTTCTTCGGGTGAAGCCGCGCTCTATTTCCGCATGATCAACCAGAAAACCGCATCTCTACTCGCGCTGGCTTGCGAATTGGGTGCTATTTTGGGAAAAGGATCGCCCACCCAGATCGCTCGCATGGCGTCTTTCGGCAGCGAAATAGGCGTCGCCTTTCAGATTACCGACGACGTCCTCGACATGATGGGCAATACAAACAACATGGGCAAGCCCACGGGAAACGACCTTCGAGAAAAAAAACTGACCTTGCCCTTAATTCGGGCACTGGCAAACTGCAAAAACGGCGAAGCTGCCCATATTCGCAACAAAGTGCTCAACGGCGTGGAAACCGACAGCGACTGGCGTGAAGTCATTCGCTTTGTCCAGCGCTATCGGGGCGTAGAAGCCGCGCGAGAAGAAGCGCGTTCTTATGCCCAATCCGCTCTCAAAAACCTGAACGCACTACACACCTCCAGCGCGCGCGACGCACTCGTATTGGCGGTTCAACACGTCGTTGAACGCGACCAGTAAATCACACTATAAACGGAGTAACCCCCTGCGATGACCCGAGAATACTGGCGTTTGTTAATCATCTGTGCGACCATAGTGCTCGCACTTTTTTATCTCTATCCCACCTACCAATTTTACTACACAACTCAGGAAAATTTAGACGAGCGCGAGCGCGTAAAGCAGCAAGCCATCAACCTGGGACTGGATTTGCAAGGGGGTATTCACCTCGTCCTCGAAGTGGATCAAACCAATCTCTCAGAAGATGAAAAAACAGACGTAGTCGCGCGCGCCCTCGAAATCATCCGCAATCGCATCGACCAATTCGGCGTCTCTGAACCCATCATTCACCGCGAAGGCGATTGGCGCATCGTAGTCGAATTGCCGGGTGTGCAAGACATCGAACGCGCCAAGGGCTTGATCGGCAAAACCGCGCGTCTCGAATTCAAAATCCTCAAATCCGACGCCGACCGCGCTGGCATAATCGAAAAAATCGACCGATACCTCGCCGCGCAAGCACCTGTTGACAGCGCGCAAGCCACGGACCCGCTCCTCGGACAAACAGCCGAAGACACCCCATCTCTCTCTCGCTATATGCTCTCTTCTCGGGGAGACTTCGTGGTGCCGGAAGACAATATACTCACCGTGCGGGAACTGCTGAACCGCCCGGACGTACAAAGGCTCCTGCCACCCGACGCGCAATTCCTGTGGAATTCCAAAGACGAAGAAATGGGCGACGGACAACGCTATCGCGCGCTCTACTATCTCAAAAGGCGCGTAGAAATGACGGGAGAAATCCTCTCCGATGCCTCTGTCACAACCGGGCAATCCTTTGAAAACGCCGGTCAACCCATCGTCAACTTCACCACCACCAGCCAGGGCGTGCGCCTCTTTGGGCGGGTCACGGGCGCCAATGTGGGCGAACGCATGGCCATCATCCTCGACGACCAGGTCTATTCCGCCCCCACAATCCGCTCCAAAATCAGTCAGGGATCGGGCATTATCGAAGGCACGGGCACGGTTGAAGAAGCCAAAGACCTCGCCATAGTCCTGCGCGCAGGTGCGCTACCCGCCGATGTCAACATCGTCGAAGACCGCACCGTGGGACCATCGCTTGGGCGCGACTCTATAGAACAGGGCAGAAATGCAGCCCTCATCGGCCTGGCCATCGTCATCGTCTTCATGGTCATCTACTACGGTTTTTCGGGCCTCGTCGCAGACCTCGCGCTCGTGCTCAACCTCGTCTTTGTCATGGCCATACTCGCGGCATTTCAAGGCACGCTCACCCTGCCCGGCATAGCGGGTATTATCTTAACCATAGGTATGGCAGTAGATGCCAACGTGCTGATCCTCGAACGCATCCGCGAGGAATTGCGCGCGGAAAAAACCCTGCGGGTAGCCATTGAAAATGGTTATGCGCGCGCCGTTCAGACCATCGTAGATGCCAACGTAACCACCATCATCACCGCCATCGTGCTCTACCAATACGGCACCGGCCCCATCAAGGGATTTGCACTCACCCTGATGATCGGTATCATCTCCTCGATGTTCACCGCCATCTTTGTCACGCGCACCATTTACGACACCATTGTCGCGCGCCAGGTCAACCCCCGCCTCAGCATCGGCAGGCTGCGCGTATTTGGCGACACCAGCATCAACTTTCTCGGTGTTCGACGAGGCGCATTCATCTTATCGGCTGTTCTCATCCTGTTCGGCCTGGGATCCACCGTCACCAAAGGCGGTTATAACCTGGGCATCGACTTTGCCGGCGGCACATTGCTCGAATTGCACTTTGATCCCCCGGCCTCTGTCGGCGACATCCGCCAGTCTCTGGGTGACGTCCGCGTTGAGGATCAAAGCATGGACCTGCGCAACAGCGAAATCAAAGAATTCGGCACGGTCAACGACATCCTCATTCGAGTTGAAGAAGAAGCCGAAGGCACAGCCATCGCAGACGCCATAAAAACCAGACTCAAATCCGATTTTGCCGGCAATATTCAAGACGAGACCGAGTGGTTGCGGCGTCAGGAAGCCGTCGGACCCAAAATTGGCGAAGAACTCAAAAACAACGCCGTCTATGCCATCCTCGTCGCAATGATACTCATTATCATCTACGTGTGGTGGCGCTTCAGACAGATCGAATTTGGAATTGCAGCCGTCATCGCCCTATTCCACGACGTCATGATCACCCTGGGGATCTTTTCAGTTCTAAACTGGGAGATCTCCCTGGCCATTGTGGCGGCACTGCTCACCATTGTGGGATACTCCCTCAACGACACAATCGTGGTCTATGACCGCATTCGCGAAGACATCAAATTGTATCGCCGCGACACCTTTAGCAACGTAATCAACCGCGCCATCAACGAATGCCTCAACCGCACAGTACTCACCTCGGGCACCACCATGCTCGTCGTCCTCTCCCTCATTTTCCTGGGCGGAGAAGTAATCCGCGACTTTGCATTCGCCCTGCTCATCGGCGTCATCGTGGGAACCTACTCCTCGGCATTTGTCGCATCGCCCATCGTGGTCGAATGGCACAACCGCCGGGAGGCAAAAGCGAGACAGGGACGCAGTGCGGCGTAGGTTGAACTGAATTAACTAAAAAAGCACCTGATCAGATGTGTGATCAGGTGCTTTTTTTATTTGGTGATTTTTTATTTATCCACCTCCATCCAAATACCCCTTTGTAATATCAATAATCAACCCAATATCATACCGCGCATCTTCCACGGGCGTGCGGCACGGCTCGCCATCTGTAATACACGCGTAAAAATGCCTGAGTTCCCGCACAAACGGACTCTCCCAATCAATCTCGGGACTGCGCGTACCGTGAGACCCATTGCCGTGAATCTCCAGCACATCGAGCGTTGACAAAATCCCCCTTGCAAAACCCGTGGGATACGACAGAATAACGCGCTTATCGTCCTTGTGAACCTCCAGCGTCTCTTTAAAATGCCACAGATCGGGCAAATCGATCCACGTAGCCACGCACCGCGCCCCCGATGCATATTGCAAAATCGTCGTCATCGCCCGGCCGCCTTGCCACACCTCGGTACTCACCACATGCGTCGGATTACCCAGCATCAGACGCAAACCGTACAAATCGTGAATCATACTCCCCGACAGCGTGAAAAACGCCCGCGCAACATCATCGGACACATCGCCCACCGCCTGCTTCAAAGCGACCTGCCGCGCTTCGTTTCTCTCAACTGCCGCTTCGGGCGGCAAATCGTCAAAATAAGTCAACTCAAACTGCTTCAAATGCAAATTATTATTCGGATGCAAATGATTCACCTGCACAAAACGCACATCGCCCGCATCCCCCACCTCCTCCCGAGCCAACTCATACGCTGGATCATAGACCTTCATATAGCCCACCTGCCCCACCGTCCCCGCCAGATCCTTCGCGGCACATATCGCATCCACCTCCTCCAGCGAATAGCACATCGGCTTCTCAATAAACACATGCTTACCCGCCTCAAAAGCCGCCACCGCCAGCTCCGTCTTTGGATCGGCATGGCACAAAATCACCGCATCCACATCCCGTGCCTGTAACACCTCGTGCGGATCCGTCGTAAAATTCGGCACGCCAAAAACATCTGCCAGCCACCGCGCCAACCCCGGCGAAATATCGCACACCCACGTCACCTCATAAAGCGCGTGCAAAATCCCCAAATTCGGCATATGCTGCACCTGTGCAATCGCCCCGCAACCAATAACCCCCATCCTGATCTTTGCCATCACACCCTCCTGACCTTTATATTTTCCACCACAGCCGTAACCCCGGCAACCACACCTGTCCGAATCGTCTCCAGTGCCATACTCGGCTGCGACCTGCCCAGTTCCGCAATCAGCTCCGGCGTAGGCGGCACGTGAATAAAACCTGCGGGCAGATCATCCTCAGCGACCAGATGCAACACAGAATACATAATATGATTGCACAAAAACGTACCCGCCGAATACGTCAGCCTCGCCGGCACTTTGGCATCCTCCATCCGCTGAACCATAGCCCGGGTCGGCACAGTTGCAAAATAGGCATCCGGACCCCCTTCAACAATGGGATAATCAACCCCATCTATCACCTTCAAATTAATCCCAACGCGCTCGACATGGAGCGCAGAAGCAGAACCGTGCAACCCCAAACACACCACCGCCACTGGCTCGTGTTCTACTATCAACTGGGCAACCCGATCAATATCCGCCCCGTGAACAACCGGCAACACAGCCGAAACAACCTCGCATCCACCAATCGAAGACCCGTCCAAAGACTCAGCCACAGCACCCGATGGATTGGACGACCACTCAGCCCAGGGTTCAAAACCCGTCAGTAAAATCTTCACGCAACCTCCCCCGCTGTAACACGAGAAACAACACGCCCCCCCGCAATCTCGACACCCGCGCACTGGACAGCCTCAATCGCAACATCGCCCTTATCCCAGACAACAGTACCCATCCCCATCGCCTCGACATGCACCTCCCCCCCGGGCACCTTCAGCGTCAGAGATTCTGGCTCCACCCCGTAAAAAGCCGCCACATAGCGCTCGGTCTGTGAACATGCAAAAAGCCATGCGGGCTGACTTCCACAAATCAACGTAGCGTCACCAACCGAAATCTCGCCCGCACTGCTCTGACGGGCAAAAGGCGACTCGAGCGGAGGCCAGCCGAGCGCACCCGCGTGCGTCCAGCGCTTCTGAAGAACCCAATCCAGCAAATCAATCTCAATACCCAGCGACCGACCATCCCGGGCGTACTCCACAGACCACGGCCGCGTCTTCCCCACATCATAAGTCACAGGAGGCGCAGCATCATCCTTCAGATCACCGCCAGCAACCTCCCGCACAAAAGACTGCACATCGGGATAATCCGAACGCTCAGCCATCTCCGCATAAAAACCGCACCGGGGTTTGCCCTGAAAAAAAGAACCCGGATGCCCCTGCTCCCAGAACGTCTTGGACGGACCCAGATAATTGTAGAGTTCGAGAAAGAGGTGTGTACCGTATTCCACCAGACGCAACGGCGCATTCCGCCCCAAATCCGTACGCGCCAGCGGACGAATCGCGGAAAAAACCGGACCGATCGCAACACCGACCGTAGCACCTTCCGGAACATCGAACGGCAAATTCTCCACCTTCTCATCATTGACCCAAATCTCATCCACCAGCCCGCGATCGTGCCAGCACACAACGGCTTTGGCACTACTCCGCGGCGCCATCGCCCCCAGATCCTTCGGCGAATAGAGCACAATCGCCCGAGAACCATCCTGGACATTGTGGCATTGACCCTCCTCAAAAAGAATCTGATCATTGGACCGCGCGGGCGTCGACCGAAACGACCCGAGCCAGTGATCATCCAGCACATAGCGAGAATAAATAATACCCGTCTGATCCGTATCGGTCTTGTGGTGCGCGATAAAAACACTCGACTGCCCGGTAATAAAGCGATTCGTCTGACTGCGAAGCTCCTGAGAAGAAACCCCCAGCGCAAACGAAGCACTGTGATACGTAGAAATCCCCACGCCATTTTCCGAATCAGCAGTCTCCGAAAGAAAAAACGTCTCCGGCCGATAATCGACCGCATCGGACAGCCAATCGGGAAGAACACCCGCCTCAATATACGCGCGAAACTCATCGATCTCCGGCGGCGACTGGCAAAAAAGCGCGTGCCGGTACGCCCGGCTAAAAGGACCTGCCCAGCGACCCGTAGGCGGATGAATATGCAGGGCTGCCGAAAGGCCAATACGCGCGCACATCGTCCTGGTACCAATGCGCGTGGGCGCGTGCTGCACCAGTTCGCCCAGCCTGTGCAAAACGCGCATCGCCACATTCGCGTAATTCGGACTATTAAACTCGTACGCACACCCATTTCGAGTCGTAAAATCCATCCACGCCTGAAACTTCTCATACCCCCGATTCTTGAACGCTTCATCCTCAAGCAACTCCCCTCCCAAACACGTATTGGTAATATCCTTAACCACAATATTCGTATAGCGAAAATGAACATCAATCCTCCGAACCTCCTCCAGCCCCAGGCGAATACTCTGCCGGACGCGGTCTTGCAAATCCGCAGAAAGCACATCCCCATGATTAATCATCAACGGAATAAGCTGAAAAAGACAAAACTGAACCGCATTGAGATCCTCCACCACCTCGTCCTCGCGCTCCCACAGAAAATTCCCCAAATGGGGATCGCCCTCACGGGTCTCCTGACACGCCAGCATCGCATCGAGAACCTTCTCAGCCAAATCGACATCCTCGCGCGCGCCATTCGCCAGAAGATCATTGGCAAACTCAGCCGCCAGACGCGGCGCGTGATAGATCTTGCCCTCTTCCCAGCGAGACAGCATACAGGTATCGGGATTGAAATTCGGAGGAATTGAAAGAGGTCTGGACATAATGGACTCCGATAGTATTGACACATGATGGAAAGATGTGTAAAATGCGGTCAGCGGTCTAACCGCACCCAAAGTAGCCAGAACGCGATGGACTGGCAAGACAAACTCATTCGTATAGCGATGAACAAGTATTCACCCTCTACTCATTTGGCATCATGCAAAAACACACAAAAATCCTTTTATGTCTCGCACTGGGATTAACACCTATTCTGACGAGTCTTGCCCATGCACAAACCGACCTGGCACGCGCAGATTTTGATGGCAATCGGAAGGTTGATATTCAAGACTTTCTCGCATTTGCCGCGGCTTTCGGAAAGACTTCATCGGAGGAAGGTTTTGATAGCAGAATGGATTTTAATGGCGACAACACCGTTAATATCCAGGACTTTCTCGCGTTTGTCGCGGTTTTCGGTCAATCTGTTGAACTGAAAGATCTGGCCGATTATCCGGTAGGGGTGTCCCTCCAGACGAAGTATTTGACCGATGATGCCCGGGTGTCTATCGTCAAAAGGACGTTCAGCAGCATAACCGGTGGATGGGAAATGAAGCCGAAGCCGATTTCAACGGGACCCGGCACCTATGACTGGCGCAGAGCAGACGCGCTCGTAGATTTTGCGGAAGCCAACAACATGCAGGTCCATGGGCATACGTTGCTATGGCACAATACCGTGCCTGCCTGGCTGGAAAACTTCTCGGGAGACAATGCGGCCTTTGAAGCGGCCATAAAGGAATACATCACAACAGTGGTACAGCGGTATCGCGGGCGGGTCGTCAGTTGGGACGTGGTCAACGAAGGCATTGACGGTAGAGGAAAGGTGCGCGACAACTTGTTCAGCCAGCGTATGGGGAATGACTACATCGCCCGCATGTTTCAGTATGCCCGTGAAGCAGACCCCGATGTATTGCTATTTTACAACGATTACGGCACATCGCAACCCTGGGCCCGCGCCAAGCGCGCTGGTATGCTAAACATGCTGGATGATTTTCAGACACGCGGCATTCCCATAGACGGGGTCGGTTTGCAAATGCATATTTCCTACAACTCTCCAGACATCTCGGCAATACGAGAAACCATTGACGAGATCGTGCAACGGGGACTCAAACTACACATCTCCGAACTGGACATCCGCATCAATCCCGATGGCGACCTGTCCGAACCGACTCAAGAGCGGCTCGAATTGCAAAAAAAACGCGTCATAGAAATCGTGACGGCTTTCCACCAGGTACCGGAAGCACAGCGGTTTGGCATCACGGTATGGGGAATAGCGGACCCGGACACCTGGCTCATACAGGCTGGCCGAAGTCAGGGCCGTCCCGAATGGCCGCTCTTATTCGATGACCACCTTCAGCCCAAACCGGCTTACGATGGATTTGTCGAAGCACTTCAGAACAAAGGATTTTAGCCATAAATAATTGACAACCCCTGAAATCCACACTTCACAGGAGCCTCCCATGGCAACCGCCGAAACACCCATCGCGATGCATGAACCATCCCTCTATGAAACGACCAGACGGGCAGACTATCTCGACACCCTCGCCGACATTGACGACCGTCAAATCGCCCGATTCCACGAACAGGGATACCTCGCCATTCAACGGGCATTCACGCCACAACAAATCGAATCCGCGGGCCAGGCCATGTGGGACCTCATCGACGGCAAGAGCCAGGACTTCAAAGGCGTAATGGCCGAAGCCGCCAAACGCGGACACTTTTCCGAACTCACAGGCGAAGCGCGCCGGGATAGCGTGCGCAAAATCTGGAAATTCGTCGATCACGACACGCGGCTCAACGACCTCGCCCACGACCCCAACATCCTCTCCGTCCTCTCCCGCATGATGGACGACACCCCCGTACTCTTTCAGGACATGGGACTGATCAAACCCCCGCACATAGGCCGCGAAAAACCCTGGCATCAGGACTGCGCGTACTTCAACTACCCCGTCGGCACCACCGTCGTCGGCGTATGGATCGCCATCGACGACGCCACAGAAGGAAACGGGTGCTTGCACATCATCCCCGGCTCCCATCGCGAAGGACCCATCCCGCATTTCAGACGGCGCGACTGGCAAATATGCGACACCGACGTCGCCGTACCCAGAAACGTCACCGTCCCACTCGCCCCCGGCGGATGCCTCTTCTGGCACGGCATGACCCATCACGGCAGCCCAACCAACCGATCCGCCCACCGCCGCAGGGCACTGCAATACCACTACCGCCCCGAAAGCACCGTAGAAATGACCGCAAAAGAACGCCTCGCCATCTACGGCGGCGACGAACTCGGTGTAACGTGCTGAACCAACTTTAGATATTGTTAAGATCAGTATTTTGGGTATATTTGATTGTCCTCACCTTTCTCCCTGCGTCTAAGACAATAGGAGGATAACGCCCATGCCAAATGCTACGTATCCTATTACACTTAGAAATGCGACGCCAGAGACTACCCCTTTGGGCGAATTGGCAAAATTGATTGAAAAATTAGATGTTGCCATCATTGAAACAGCTCGTGACCGCAACATAGAGTTGCCCGAAGATGAGGCTGTTGTCTCACTGGTAAACATTGAAAAGGGTAGCAATCGCCTCGTTTTTACTCTGGCACCTTTCATGTGGCCAATTCTCGCTGAATTAACCCATTCGATTGAAGAAGGAGATTTTGTCGCACTCCCCGCAAAAGCACATAATGCACTGTATGATATATCTCGTCAGGCAAAAAAACAACACTGGGACGTTTTGTTTCCAGAGCAGCAGAGCCACAAGAACCAGGACCAGAAGTATCATATTCAGAAAACCGAAATATCGACACAGCGACCAATAACGCCTCCAAAACCTCAATTCATTAAAGGCACGACCACAATTTTCGGTATGTGTGTGAGAGTCGGAGGAAAAACACCTAAGGTGGATCTATCATTGTCCAATCGCGATCGGTTGCTCCACTGTGAAACGACCAGGGAGATTGCAGTTCGTTTGTCGCGCAGCCTCTATAAAAATGTCGCTTTATATGGGGAAGCTTTGTGGGATCCCGACACCTGGGAATTGGTCGAGTTTAAAGCTACAGAGATCGCTAAGCAAGGATATGATGATTCACCTGTAAAAGCGCTCGAAGAAGTTTCTAAAGTCGTTGGCGATCAGTGGAAAGATGTTGATGTCGTGGAATTTGTCAATAATGTTCGTTCGGGTGATACGGGTCGGGATGGTGCTTAGATTATGGTTTGTCTTGACACACACGTTATTATTTGGGGCATTAAAGAGGAGGCATCACCGGGTCAAGAAAATATGGTGCAACGCGCCAAAAGTTATATCAGACATCAGGTTAATCAGGGGGTCGATTTAATGATCCCTGCACCTGTTGTAGCCGAAGCACTGATACGTGGTGAAGTTGATCACTTGCGAACCATCCGAACCATTATTGAGAAATCTTTTTTTATTGCTACTTTTGATTCTCCCGCTGCTTTTTTGGCTGCAGAATTAGAACGAAGCCGGGGAGTCGTTGAATTACTCGAAGAGGGACAAGCTCCACTCTACCCTCTATCCTACAGCCCACCCCTCTAAAAACATCTCCAAGATCTGCCAGACAGGCGCTTGTGTGCAGCATTAATGTGAATTACATTCAGATACACGCACGACTGCCTGCGCTACACGCATCGCGGCGGTAGCGTTTTACCAATAGTGGTGCAGAGTTTGTCGGAGTTCATAACATCAATTCATCTCATCGGCTTCAGTCAAGTTGAATTTCGACATTATCCGTAGCAGAAATCGCCGAACCGGCAGGAGGGTCAGTTTGTACGGATATGTCGTGATCTGTACTTTTCTTGGCGTGCTTTAGACTATCGTTCGTGACCACTACCCTGATCGTCGTAGGCGTGCTTTCAATGGTGGACTTAGGCGTCTGTGCGAACGTAACCATTGAAAGAATCGCTACCATTGTAGCAGCGATAAGCCCAACCCTAACTCCAGTTATGAGCAACAGGAGCACCCCCTCTTTTGTATCTCGTGGATGGTTCATGTATCCCTCACATCTCTACTCGTAAATCTCCAGACACCAACTTCGGCAATAGCGCGTCACGCTGAGCGGCAAGTGTGCGTGATTCGTGGATTGCCGATATAATTATAAATACATTTCTGGATCAGTCTGTAAAGGCTTTTGCCAATTCTCTTTACCATCACTCGCCATAAACAACTCTTTCTTGTCATCCTCTACACCATCAGTTGCCGAGGTTTTACGCGCTCAGCAATGCGCTCGCCCACATCGATCTCAGCTTGACGAAGCTCGTAGGTCTTCTGCAGGTTCAGCCAGACCTGCGGCGTTGTTCCAAAATAGCGTGCTAACCTGAGTGCGATATCAGCGGTTACACTCTGCTGACCATTGGGGATTTCAGTGACACAGCCTGGCGATACATCCAGTGCTTTAGCCAGCGCGTTAGCAGACAGACCGAGGGTGTCGAGTTCCTCGCTCAATATCTCACCAGGATGCACAGGTCTCATACCATTTTTTACGCTCATGTTCTTACCCCCTGTTCGTGATAGTCCACGGTCTCCACGTCAACAGGTAAATCTGATAATCAAGGCTTAAACGGCTGATACTCAACCAGTGCTGATCGACCTATGATATCGACAATGCGAATTATCATCTCCACTCCATCCGCATCAGTTAATCGCAGGTCTTCACCGGGAAGGAAGTGAACCGGTTGCTGTTCGCCCTGATTAATGGCGATGTTGGAGGCGTACAGATAGGTTCTATCGAGAGTATCTCGTTTGGGATTCAACCTCCCTTTGAGTCCCGGAAGAGAACCTGTCGCCTCTGGGAAAATGACCGCACCGCCCTCCGGTAGAATTTCAAGTTCTACAGTGAGTGTACCTTCTGAGGGTATCCAATCTTGTTCGCAATGCGCAGCAAAGCCGTGGGCAGCGACGAACACAGTCATCGGCAAATCAACCGTATGCAGGCCAACAATGGCCTCGCCCAGTGTATCTGTCGTGGCCTGTCTCCAGGTCTTATTCGGGAACAGCACCAGTACCTCCGCATTGGCAAGCGGCTGGTCATCGGCACGCACGGTAATGAGCACGCGGGCTGGACTCGGCTCGGTAGAGGCCGCCGGTAGCGTAACGCGAAGATCCGCTCCCCCAACCAGATCGAACCGCGGCAAACGCCCGGCGAGTTCGCGTGTTTCTCTCCTGATGATAGGGACACCATCGCCACGCCGCTCCATAATAAAAAGCCGACCACCAACTCCCTGAATACCACTCGTCGGCATCCGCCCCAGAACCGAGGCAAGCACCTCGTTGCGCGTCGCCTGCCGATATTCCAACTCATCTACTGTCAGACGATTGGCTAATGTACCCGGCGACTGGATTTCCACCCGGTCAGCGAACATCGACAAACGAATCCGGCTACCGCGTATCGAATAGTCGCGATGGACCACGGCATTGACGAGAGCCTCGAACAGAGCTTCTGCGCTGTACTGCGGCAAATCCATACGGGCCGGATCCTTGTAGGCCCCCACACGCATATTACGCACGGCAAAGGCGACCGCTTCGGCAATTTGTCGGTTGAGGGGGCCGGTAATCGTCTGCGTGTCGAGTTGCCCAGAGGCGCGATCAGTGCCGCGGTAGTGGGTGGCTGTAATACAGGCGTTGGGCAGCCATTCCTCCGGGGTGTGGCTGCAAAAGAGGAGGCCAGCGACAGTCGCTCGCATCGTACCGTGTTCGTCTCGTCCGAGAAGGCCCATTTTTTCCAATGCCGTTTCCGGATCAATCCTTCCTTCCGCGCTCAACAACGGTTTCCACAGGGCTTCGTCCAGCGTACCCAATCCAGTATCGGACACCGGCTGCTTGTCGAACCAGAGGAACCTCGCCTGTCCTCGCTGCTGTGCCAAACGCAACCGCTCATCGCTCGTCATCCTCCGCTTTGATCCGCCTACCCGCACATAACTACCGCCCGGACTATCATGCTGCGCTTCTCCCTGCGGCACTTCAACCAGCAGAAACCGCTTACCATCCAGTTCTCTGTGATAGGTACTAATGCGAACCGCCGGTTTGATAGCATCGGAACTAACCTCAACCAGAACAGCATCCAGCTCGACGACCTGTTCACGCGACAGACCCTGAATCTCACCTTCGTCAGTGACCCCACAGAGCAGTACGCCGCCATTCGCATTGGCAAAAGCCGCGATCTCATCGGCCAGATCATCGCGTCGGGGGCTTGTCGGTCGATTCCCGGAAAACGCGATCTGCTTAAATTCCCATTGGCTGTCCTCACCCAGTCGCAGTTGACGCGCAATATCCTGGTCGCTATAGTTCATTGGGCACCTCCAAAATTGGCACTCGTCTTACTCATCCTTCACTTCTCTTCACCTGCGGTTCTCTCGGGATCAACACTTGCGGTTGAACGATCCGGCGGCGTTGGGGTGTGAGGCGTTCCAGCAACTCTGGCGAAGGCTGGTACCCGTGCCGGAAATTTCCCCACGAAGGCCCGTACCGATACACCACAACGCGCCGCGTCCCCGCATTCACCCGCTTTGCCGACCCGTGTGAAATCCCATCCACAAAAACCAGCGCATCGCCCGCCTTCATAAACACTTCAATCGCGCCCACCGTACCCTCCACAGACCTATCCTCTCCCATCCTCTGCTTATCGTAAAACGGATGCCTGAAATTCGCCTTGTGACTCCCCGGAATCAACATCGTCCCCCCATCGCCCGGACCGATATCCGTCAGCGCCATCAGCACATTCACCTGCCCGCACATAAACCGCCCCCCGTGATACCGGAACTGATTCCTCGTAATCGGCGGAAACCCGCCCGAATGCAACCCAATCGCCTCGCCCGGCTCGCGAAAATTGGCAAAACACTCATCGATAAACATCGGACCGTGATGGTGATCAAACGACCCCTCCGCGCCGATAAAAAGTTTCACATGCTCGAACCACGACGGATGATCAATCAAATCTTCAAACGGCTCGCCCGCCTCGTAAATCTGCTGATAATTGATCCCCGACGTCACATCGCCATACGAATGCCCCTGAACATACCCGAACCACTCCCCCGGCTTCAACGCGGGAATATCATCCAAACAATCGTTCAACGCCTGAACCTCATCCGTCGTCAGCGCCCCCTCTATATGCAGGTAGCCCCGCAAATCAAACAAATAAACATCGAGATCTGGAACCATCGTCCACTCCTTGTCAATAGTAGCTGTTCATATCGCAAGATTATGATAAACTCTTATAGGCTTAAAATCCATATCATTTTTTACTACAACTTCTTTCACTTGCCACAATACCCTTCTCATTATATACTTTGGCAATATATCGAAAATGGATACTCAAACATGGAACGACAAAATCCAAAAAACATGCGTGAACGCACACCTGAAACCACACGCGGTGAAGAAACCGAAGAAGAACCGCTCATCGAGGAAGAAGAAGAACCACAACCCCTGCTCGAAGAACGGCTCACCTTGCAAAAACCCCTCGGCATCTTATTCGACCTGGGCGACACCCTCTTGACCCACCTCGGATTCGACCCGGAAGCCGGGCATGCAGCCACACTCAAAATCGCCGACAACCCATTGGGTTACACAGTCGAAGACATTGACACAAACATAAAAAAACTCAACCGCGACCTCATACCGCGCAGGGAAAAAGCACAGGTAGAATTTCATCCGCACATCATCCAGCGCCACGTTTACGAAGCCCTGCACATCACCTTCGAACGCACACCTGAAGAAGTCGAACGCACATTCTGGCGCGCGGCAATGTCCTGGCAGCCCGAGCCGGGCATAGAATACGTCCTCGAAATATTGCGAGACAAAAACATCCCAATGGGCATCGTCAGCAACGCCGCATTTTGCGGCAACACATTGATGTGGGAAATCGAACAACAGGGCATAGCGGACTACTTCCGCTTTCTCATGTCCAGCGCCGACTACTGGGTACGCAAACCCCACCCCCTCCTGTTGGAAACCGCCGCCGCCAAACTCGGATTCAAACCCGCCGACATCTGGTACGTAGGCAACTCGCCGCAATACGATATCGCAGCCGCGCACAACGCCGGCATGGGCGCCGTATGGTACAACCGTTTGGACGCCCCACTCGATGGACCCGACCCCCACGTCGAAATCAAAAGCTGGCGCGAATTTTTAGAATTAGTTGAAGGCTTTTATTTAAAAATATAAGGGAGAACTATGATGTCCGACTTTTCAATCGCAGAAGCCGTACACAACGCATTTCAAAACCACGCCATCGTCGATATACACACCCACCTCTACCCCGCCTCCATGGGCGACCTCTATCTGGCCGGACCCGACGAACTCCTCACCTATCACTACCTCAAAGCCGAATGCTCGCGCATGTTGCCCGAAGGCGTTGCAGTTGACACATTCAACAACATGCCCGCTGCCGAACAGGCCGACATCATCTGGCAACAACTCTTTGTCGGCAACAGCTCCCCAATCTCCGAAGCCCAATTAGGCGTCGTCACCGTCATGAACCGCCTGGGACTGAACCCGCGCGCAAAAGACCTGTCCGAATTTCGCGCATACCACAAATCAAAAACACCCGAAGAATACACCGACATGGTCTTTGAAAGTGCCGGCGTCGCCTGTGTCTATATGACCAACGACCCCCTCGATGACACCGAAGGCCCCATGTGGCAACAGGGTGTGGAAATCGACCCGCGCTTCAGGGCTGTCCTGCGCCTGGACAGCGCGCTCATGAACTGGCCCGCGCCCGCCGACAAACTCCGCGCGATGGGATACGACGTAGAAGAAAGCCTATCCGACAAAACCTTTGCGGAACTGCGGCGCTACCTCACCGACTGGGCACAAAAAATGAACGCCCGATACATGGCCATATCGCTCCCCCCGGACTTTGCCTATCCCTCTGAAGACAGCATCTCCCAAATGATGGGCAACGTCGTATATCCCACAGCCCGGGAACTGCAAATCCCCTCGGCAATGATGATCGGCGTCACCCGGCAAGTCAACCCAATCCTCAAAGACGGCGGCGACAGCCTGGGCAAATGGGACATCGCCAACCTCGAACGCATCGCGCGCGACTGGCCCGACGTCAACTTCCTCATCACCCTCCTCTCGCGCGAAAACCAGCACGAACTCTGCGTCACGGGCCGAAAATTCCCCAACGTACACCCCTTTGGCTGCTGGTGGTTCTTGAACAACCCCAGCATCATCCGGGAAATCACAGCCGAACGCCTCGAACTCCTCGGCACCAGCTTTGTACCCCAGCACTCCGACGCCCGCATCCTGGACCAGCTCCTCTACAAATGGACCCATTCCATCGGCGTCATCGCCCCCGTCTTCATCGACAAATACGAATCGCTTCGCGCCGCGGGCTGGCCCCTCACCCCGGCGGACATCCAGCGCGACATCGCCACCATGTTTGGCGGCGGCAAATTACTGGACTAAACCTATGAATTGGCGTTATAACATCACAGCCATAACCATCGCCCTCCTCCTCTCATCCGGATCGGGGTTGTGTACACCGTATAAAATTTATATCTTTATGGGAGAAACCTGTCCGGTCTCGCGGCATTACACCTTAACGCTAAAAAAATTGCACGCAGAATACGCATCTGAACAACTCGAATTCATCGGCGTATTCCCCAATCGGCTCTCCACCCCAGCCACAATTGCCGCGTTCAAAGAAAAATACGCCTTGCCATTCACCTGCATCGGAGACGCCACCCACACCTGGGTGAACCGTTTGGGAGCAACAATCACGCCAGAAGTCGTCGTTGCCGACACATCGCACACCGCCATCTATCGGGGGCGCATTGACAACACCTTTGCGAGCCTGGGCAAAAGACGCCGCATCGTCACCGAACACGACCTCACAGAAGTACTAAAAGCCCTCAAAAACGAAAAACCCCCGACATTTCGCCAAACCCGGGCCATTGGCTGCATCATAACCTCATGGCAAAACACAAAGGAATAAAGCCATGCGACCACTTACCCTCTCCATACTCGCGATCCTCCTCGCCGTTGCCTCGCCGCACGCGAAACCCCCCACCTTTAGCGAACACGTCTCGTCCATCATATACAACAACTGCACATCGTGTCATCGAAACGGTGAAATAGGGCCTATGCCCCTTACAAATTACAGCGAAATCGCGGCTTATGCAGACATGATCAAATACGTCACAGAAACCCAGTACATGCCCCCGTGGAAACCCGATTACAACTACAGCCAGCACATCGGCGCGAGAACACTCACCAAAACGGAAATCAACACCATCTCAAACTGGGTCAACGCCGGCTTTCCCCAGGGCGACATCGCCCTTGAAGCCCCCATGCCGGAATTTCCAACAGGCTCTGTACTCGGCACCCCCGACCTCGTACTCACAATGGCAGAACCCTTTACAATCCGCGGCGACAATGAGGACCAGTACCAGGTCTTCGTCATCCCAACCCACCTCACAGAAGACCGGGAAGTCGAAGCCGTTGAATTTCGCCCCGGCAACCGCAGAATCGTCCACCACGCCCTCATCGGCGCCGACATCACGGGCACTGGTCGTCAAAAAGACCGCGAAACCCCGGAATACGGTTACGAATCCTTTGGTGCATTTGGCGCGCCAACCGCCGTTGTCCTCCCCGGATATACACCCGGCGCGAAACCCTCGATATATCCCAAAGGCGTTGGACACATACTGCCCAAAAACTCCGACTTACTGATCCAGGTACACTACGCACCCTGGCCGCTTGCAGAATCCGATCAATCCAGCGTCAACATATTCTTCAAAAAAGAACCCATCGAAAGAGAAGTCGGCTTTATCAGCTTTGCGCCGCTCACCACCGACGGTAAAACACTGAGCAGAATATTCAGGGTCCTGCTCGGAGAGGAGCGACACGGCGGCACCCCCGTAGAAAAAATCAAAATCGACGACCTCTTTGTCATCCCGAAAGATCGGGTCAAAACATTTCGCACAACACTCTTCATCAATCGGGACATCAGCCTCCTGTCCATCTACCCGCACATGCACCTGCTGGGCAAATACTGGGAAATCTATGCCACGGACCCACAGGGCAACCGCACCAACCTCATCCGTATTGAAGACTGGGATTTTAACTGGCAGGGCAATTACACCTTCACCCAATACCAGAAAATAGCTGCGGGATCTCAAATCCACGCCATCACCACCTACGACAACACCTCAAACAACCCGCTCAACCCCAATTACCCGCCCCGCACCTCGACATGGGGTGAAAAAACCACCGACGAAATGCTCTTAGCAGTCATGGAATACATACCCTACCAAATAGGCGACGAAAACATCGCCCTCACCGTTGGCAGGGGCGGCGAAATAAGCATAGACTTCAATGGCAATGGACAACGGGACTTCGCCGACTTTCTCCTATTCGTCCAGAACTTTGGCCTGAACCGGGGCGACACCAGCTATCAGCGACACTTTGACCTCAACGGAGATGGACACATCAACTTTACCGACTTCATCATCTTCGCCAATCAATATGCGGAATAAAAAAAAGGCTCCTGAAGATCGCATCTCCAGGAGCCTCTGCTTTAATCATGCCGCGATGACAAACACGGGACGGCACGGGGGCACCGCCCCTACTCAATCCGCAGCCTGTTGCACCCGCGTATTCTCCAGCCGAACCGCACCGTCATCTTCAACCACCAGAAACATCTCATCGCTCGGCGGCGCAGAACAGGGGCCGTACATCACCGCGCGTTCCTCCATCGACATCCCATCGACAATATCCCGATCCCAAAAAACTTCGGGATGACAAACCGCATTCGACGGACCCTGTCGCGTAGCCGTGCGGGAAGCGTACTTAAAAAGAATAGACCTGCGGTCGTGATCATTTTGCCACGGATGGGTCCCGTGGGATTGCGCTCCATCCATAAAAAACAGCACATCGCCGGCTCGAATCCCCGGATTGGCAATCGCACCCATATCCTCATCGCAATTGCGAACCCCAATCGGCATCCGAAACTTCGACTTATGTGACCCGGGCACCGAAGCAAACCCCCCCTTACCCGCTGGACAATCCGTCAAATTCCACGTCACAGTAACCCCGCCGCAATACATCTCGCCATTCTGGTGATGATAAGCCACGTATTCCCGATGCGGCTCCCCCGCGCCGTGCATGACCAGACCCGCCGTACCCTTCACCGCATTATTGAACTGGGGACCGTGATCCAGCCTGAAACCCTTCCCACACATCACATTCAAATACTTCACAACAACCGGATGAGCCAACAAATTGCGAACAGGATCGCAATACGGCCGGGGCAACTCCAGCAAACTGGTACCGTGTGCCCAGCGCGAACCAGTCCCCCGCAAAAACGTAGAATCTGCTGCCCCGTGATTATCCTCGCTCTGGTGAACAATACCAGTACCAATAACATAATTCAGCACATTGTTCACCGCATCCAACTCTTCCTGCGACAGAACATCGCGCACCACCAGATGCCCCGTCACATCCCAGTAGTATCGCTCTTTGGCATCCATGATTTGCTCCTTGTGAGGGACGGCACAGGGACCGCCCCCTACGACACAACCCGCGTAGTCTCGCCATCGGACTCTAACAGGGGCAGCTGGCCCCCGTGGTGGACCCCGGGACCGTACAAAACAGCCTGTTGTTCTGGTGTCAACTCACTGACCCAATCGCCATAGCGATCCTCGGGCGTAAAATACTTACCCACAGCGCGAGCCGCGGCGCGAGAAGCGTACTTATAAAGCACAGAACGCCGCTCGCCATCGCTGCGCCACGGCAGCGTACCATGCGTCATCGTCTCCGCAAAAAACAGCACATCGCCCGCCTGCATCACCGGTTGATAGACCAGCCCCATATCGTCCTCTACAGAACGCACCTCAGCGGGTGTAGGCTCGGCTGTCTTATGGCTCCCCGGCACACAGGCAAAACCACCATCGCCCTCATTGACATCCGTCAACTGCCACGCCACAGTAATACCCCGACAGAAAATCTTCCCATTCTGCTGGTGATACCACACCGACTGGCTAAACGGCTCGCCACCGCCGTGCAGTGTATGACCCTCTGCACCCTTGTGCGCGCTAATCAACAGCGGCCCGTGATCCAGGCGAAAACCCTTACCGCTAAACTCATTTAAACGACTCACCACAACCGGATGAACCAGCAACTTCCGAAACGGCTCGCGATAGGGTTCGGGCCAGCCCAACATCCCCGTAAGCTCACGCCTGCCCTCTTTCCCCGTAAGCACGGAAGAACCCCGCGCCAGGCCGCCATCTTCAATAGACCGCGTCCTGATCTCATCCCCGTAGTGATCAATCGCATCATTGCACACCTTGACCTCATCCGCAGACAGAGCACCCCGCACGACCAGATAACCGCGCAGGTCAAAAAAGTACTTCTCCTCTTCACTCACTGTATAAAGATTGTTACCCATGGTAAAACGCTCCTTTTCTTAATACTAAGCCTCTATCCGCACGACCCCATCATCACAGACCTCCAGAAATGGCACGCGGCCCCTGTGATTGGAATAGGGACCATACATAACCGACAACTGCTCCGCCGTCATCCCCTCCACAATTTCTTGATCCCAATAAATCTCCGGCGGCGACACCTCCTGCGCAAGACCGCTGCGCACACAGGTGCGCGCTGTGTATTTGAACAAAATGGACCGCCGCGTCGAATCCAACTTCCACGGTGTTGCACCGTGAGCTTGCGCGCTATCCATAAAAAATATAACATCGCCGGCTTCCACCACGGGCTGCTTGATCAAGCCCATATCGTCGTCTCCTGTACTCACGCCTTTTGGCGTGGGAAACATCGCCTTATGGCTGGAAGGCACACAGGCAAACCCACCCATCCCCTCTTTGCAATCGTGCAATTGCCACGCCACAGTCACACCGCCAACCCACGGCTTGCCATTCTGATGGTGATACGCAACATGCGGCCGATGAGGCTCGCCATTCCCGTGCATCGTATGACCCGACGTACCCTTGTTACTCACAATAAACATCGGACCGTGATCCAGCCGAAAACCCTTGCCACACATCACATTGAGATACTTCACCAGCACCGGATGTGCCAGCATCTCCCTGAAAGGATCGCAATCTGGCTCTGGAAACTCGAGAATACCGGGCAACATAGGACGTCCCGTACCGGCAAAAGCAACTGACTTCCTCGCCTTTGATTCGCCAACCTCAACCCGGTCCCAATAGCGATCCACAATATCATTCGCCCGTGCAACCTCCTCTTCTGACAACACGCCTTTCACGACGAGGTATCCCGTCAAATCCCAGAAATACCGCTCGCGTGCATTCATAAAGCCTCTCCTTTTCTTACGCCTCTATTTTCACACGCCCATCTTCCCCGACCTCCAGAGATGGAACGCGGCCCCTGTGATTGGAATAGGGACCATACATAACCGACAACTGCTCGGGCGTCATATCCTCGACAATTTCTCGATCCCAATAAATCTCCGGTGGCGACACCTCTTGCGAAGGACCGCCCCGCGCACAGGTGCGCGCTGTGTATTTGAACAAAATGGACCGCCGCGTCGAATCCAACTTCCACGGTGTTGCACCGTGTGATTGCGCGCTATCCATAAAAAAGACAACATCGCCAGCCTCCACCACTGGCTGCTTGATCAAGCCCATATCGTCATCTCCTGTACTCACACCTTTGGGCATCGGAAACATCGCCTTATGGCTCGATGGCACACAGGCAAATCCACCCATACCCTCCTTGCAATCGTGCAACTGCCACGCCACAGTCACACCACCCACCCACGGCTTGCCATTCTGATGGTGATACGCAACATACGGCCGATGAGGCTCGCCATTCCCGTGCATCGTATGGCCTGCCGTACCCTTGTTACTCACAATAAACATCGGACCGTGATCCAGCCGAAATCCTTTATCGCACATCACATTGAGATACTTCACCAGCACCGGATGTGCCAGCATCTCCCGAAAAGGATCGCAATCCGGCTTTGGAAACTCGAGAATACCGGGCATCATAGGACGCCCCGTACCGGCAAAAGCAACCGAATCTCTCGCCGTTGAACCGCCGACCTCAACCCGGTCCCAGTAGCGATCCACAATATCATTCGCCCGCGCAACCTCCTCTTCTGACAACACGCCTTTCACGACGAGGTATCCCGTCAAATCCCAGAAATACCGCTCGCGCGCATCCATAAGGCATCTCCTCTTGAGACAGGTGAATATTTTTTAAGATAAATATGAATGAACCTAAAATTTCCAAAAGTCAATTTTTTTCGACAGGGCGCAGGAAGAAAAACAGCTTTTATCAAAACAAATCCATCTGCACAGGCTCCTCTACGACCTGTTCCGCGGGCCAGGGCGGCATCTCGCCGACATCTATATCCCCGGACAGCATCTGGTGAAAATGGCGCGCCAACTGCGGTGCGTAAAAATCATCGGGAGCGTGCATAAATACAAAAGGCGTTCGCCCCTCGCGTATCCAATTGGCAACCACCGGCACCCATTCCGCCAGAAGCGGCAGATTTTTATCAACCTCGGGATGCCCGACAAACCTCACAAAAGGAAAACGCCCCGTTGCAACAAACCGAACCGGGACCTTTGGCTTGTTACTTGCTACTTGCGCACTATGCACCCCGCGCGTATCAAAAACCACGCGATCTACCCCATGGCTTTTGAGCACCGCATTCAACTCATTTTCTGCCTCGGCAAAAAACAGATGGTGCCGAATCTCCACAGCATAAGAAAATATATCGGGCAACGCATCCAAATACCTGTCCAACACCGGCAAATCGCGCGGCCCATAAGACGGAGGCAACTGCAAAAATGACGGACCCACCCGATCCTGTAACACCGTGAGAACATCTACAAACGCAGCCGTCTCCAACTCGGCATCTCGCAACCGCTTATCGTGGCTAATCGCACGCGGAAACTTAAGCACAAAGCGAAAACTCGGCGGCGTATCGGACAGCCAGCGCATCGCGGCCTTATCCGAAGGCAAACCGTAAAAAGTGGTATTGCCCTCCACGGTATTAAACACAGAGGCGTACTGTCTCAAAAAATCTTTTTGCACAACATCGGGCGCAAACAACTCGCCCACCCACTCTTTATTGCCCCAAATCGGACAGCCCAAAAAATATCGTTCAATACTCATGGTAGATCCAAATCGGATTATTGACTCTTGTACCAATAAACTGTATTTTGAATAAAATAACAGGACCCCAACAATGCTTGATCTACCTTACTCATTGGTCATTGAAGCCACGGAAGAACCGGATTTTTTTGGCTTTTACTCCCCAGAACTGGAAGGTTTTACAGGTATTGGACATTCCATTGAAGATTGCATGTTCAAAGCAAAATGGGGAATGGAAGAACATGTTGAACTCTTGAAAGAACAGGGCCTTCCAGTACCCAATAAAAATCCCAATCCGAATATCCTCATACAAAACCAACAGGCACTTTCTACCGTATAGCTCCTTTCCCTCCTACCCACAACCCCACAACACACGGCTGATCTTTATCCCCAAACGGATTGACCAAATCGGTATTAAACCCACCCCAGAAATCCGACTTCTCCATCTCTCCACTGCTCCGTTCACCTGTCAAAACCGCCATCCAATCCACCGCTATTGGCGTCCCCTCACCCACATCGGATAAATCAATACGCGTATCGCCGCCCTCGGGCAAATACACCAGATACGCATCCCCTGCCAGCGCCAGACAAAAACCGCGCTCCACGTATTCATTATCCCCAACCATCTGATTAAATGGCAGCCCCTCCAAAAAATCCCGCAACTCCCGATACCTCCTCCAACTCTCTGGCACCGGCTCAAACTTAATCAAATCCCACGACGTATTATCGTAATAATAACACGGATACGCGCCAGCCGCATAAATCGCCCACGTCCACCTCAAAATATCATCCCACTCGGCAGTCGTGCGTCCGCGATAAGTCTTGAGCTGTTCCTCGGCAAGTTCATACCCATATTCCACATTCACATACGGCGTACCCGAATTCCGCATCCTGCGAATCGCCTCTCGATTGTAGCGCGTAGCATCGGACAAATGCACCTGATCCGTCACAAAATCCGACTGGCGATCGGGTTCAGACAGCGTACCCGCGTTTCGAAGTTCAACATCGTGCACCGTCAACAAATGCCCATACGCATCCGCCCCGCGAATAATAGCCATACGCTCCAGAACATAATCGTGATCACCCATCTCGCGATACAGATTCTTGCTCTCCTTGCCCACATCCCAGATCACATTCCCAAAAGCCTGGTACCGCGCAACCGCATAGCGCCAGAACCGATCATCTGCTTCTGTCTCGCGCGCCGGCCAATTCACCTGCTTATTTTGCACCTGCAACATCAGATGAACCACAATCCCCTTCCCGTGCAAATAGCGCATCAAGCGATCAAAATCGCGGAAAAAATCGATATTCATCCGCTCGTGATCCGGCGCATCATTCGTGCCCTCAAACAAATACATCTCCGGCGGCCCAAAAATATACTCGGGCAACATAGGGCGCGTATCGTCATTCGGCCTTGAACCAAAACCCGTGTGCGCATACAAATTCACAACAAAACAATTGAACCCCCGGCTCGCAACCAGATCGACATGCCGATAACACCGCTCCGCATCTGCCTGGTGATAGCTGAATAACCAATCGCATTCAAAACCCAAATATAAAAACGGCGTACCATCAGACCAGGCAAACCGCTGTGGATGTTCCGGATCAATCCCTACCAGACCATGCACATCAGCGTTCTCATTCCCCACACACTGCACGCCCCACTCAGCCCCATCCAGACCCGAAAGCTCAGACCGCGAACGCCCCCTCCAAACCCCTTCTGCACCCGGACTAAAACGGACAACCCATTTATCCCCATCAAAAAAACCGGGCAGATTCTCAACCACCTCGCCCAGTTCGTGTGTAAAAGTTGCCGTCACTTCCACCGCAAACGGATTTTTATCACCCACATCTGCATACAATCCAAAATCGCACACCGCGTATTGTTGCACTTCTACCATCGACCAAATCCTCTCTCACTTGTAAGACTTAATCACATAATACAACAGCACACCCAGCACAATAACCACAACGCCGACCCAGATCAGTGACCAAAACTGAACATCCATCCGGTAGCCCTCCGCCTATTATTCCCCATCCTCAATCGACACATCCCGCACATCATCAGTCCAATCGACCCAGATATCATCTCCCGGTGGCTCTTCCTGAAGCTGGGGCATATCGTTCAACTTAAAATCGTACAACACCGCCTTTCGGATCTGCCGCGAATAATTGGCCGACGCCATATGCCCGATACGGTGATGCCAAAAAACAATATCGCCGGGTTCGCCATGCGTCTGATATGAATTCTCGTCACAAGATTGAAACGCCTCTCTATGCTTCTCCATCCGGGGCAATGGCTCCCTGAGATAGCGCGTCTGGTAATCGAAAAAAAACGTGCGATGGCTCCTGGGCCACACCGTAAAACCGCCGCCATCTTCGGGCACATGATCGATATAACCCACCACTGCAAAATTGAACGCATGGGCATCCACATGCAAATGACGCGGTTGGCGCGGAACATCGCCATAGGGCAACGTGCAATAAATACCGCGCACGCCTGTAGGCTCTGGAAAATTCTCCTTACCCAGCATCTGCTCAGCAGCACCCCACACAACCGGATTTTTTGCCAACAACTCAATCATCCAGGGCTCTCTGCCCACCTTGCGGTATTGCCAGCGATAACCGCGCTTATAATTGCTGCTATCCATTGATTCCTCTTCCGGCTTAATGGGACCCACCCATGAATCCGGATCGTCTTTCTTCAGACTCGGCGGCGGATCGTCCCACAGGCGTTCCCGCGCACGGGCGCACAACTCCGGATCCAGAGCGCCCTTCTTCACCAGATAGCCCTCGCGTTTAAAAAAACGGATCTCGTCTTCTGTAAGCACAGGCATGACACACTCTCCTCTTTTTATGCGATTGGTACTGTCAATCCAATTATAGGCACTTACGTATCGGCAATAAAGTATAAAGTTAAGTGATAAAATAAAAAACCCGGTCTTAAATTGAGACCGGGGGGAGAAATTTCATATTTGTAGTGGCGCATTCGAGAAGCCCTTTTCTGTTCAGGGCTTAGCAAAGGTCATGATGATTGAAACGGCTGTACCGACATTTGCAAGCAACACAACGACTAGCAGGCCAATAAGCCACCTGAAATTGCTGTTATTGCGAGTGTCCATGTTGGTCAACCGGGTGTCCATGTTGGTCAACCGGGTGTCTATATTGGAAAAGCCGTTGTCAACGCGGGTTTCAAGGCCAGTCAAGCGCGTGTTCATTTGTTCAGCAATTCCCTCGACGCGCGCCAGGCGAGCGTCCATTTCGGACAGTTTGTCTTGTGGTGTCGGAATCTGCATGGGTTTCTTTCTTCGTGTGTAGTGGTCTATACGTCTATAGAATTATCCGAAAAGCCCGTAAAACCCACTCGCAGAGAGCTTTAGTGTTGGGTCGCATGGCGAAGGGCTTAGAATTTGCAGGGTGGCTTTAGCCTGGGATAGTCAAAGAGGGACTATCGGTGGCGGTGCATCAACAAGATTTATTCTATTTTCAACTTGACACAAACAGCACATAACTATATATTTTTATTATGGTTAAGTCATTCAAATACAGATTGCGCCCGACCAAAAAACAAGAACAAATCTTGCTGGCGCATATTGACGAATGTCGCATTCTCTATAATCAACTACTCTGTGCGAGAATACAAGCATGGAAAAATGAGAATAAGTCTCTCTCTCAATATGACCAGACTAAAACAATACCATTGTTGAAACAGCAACACGCCGCTTTCAAGCAAGTATATAGTCAGGTATTGCAACAAGTATCGGCAAGGGTGGATTTAGCATTCAAAGGATTCTTTCGGCGTCTCAAAGAGAAGTCAAAGACAGGCGAGAAAGCAGGCTTTCCCAGATACAAGAATGAGAATCGCTATGATTCTATCACCTATCCTCAGTTTGCCAATGGATGTCGATTG
>JAPOXY010000069.1 GCA_026706845.1 Gemmatimonadota bacterium | reverse complement strand
CCCAGACAAAGCCGCGGATAACGCCGGTGGTCGCCTGAGATTGCGCCCATGTGGGGGCGTGCAATAGGGTAGCGCACAAGAATAGGAAGGGTAAGACGCGGATAGGGGGGAGAAGCGAGAAAATCTTTAGTTTTGGGATTTTATATCTCATACAATGTGAAAGTCGGGCGGGAACAACAGATCCCAAACTCCTGTTCTACTATCTCCTTATGCGGACCTCAGAATTTTATACTGATCGCCATTGCCACGGGGCACAGTGGCCTCTTGATACGAGACAATAAATGCCCGCCGTATATGGTCTGTCTGGTTGCCTTTGGAATGATGCCACAAACAGGCGTGGAATAAAAGGATATCCCCGGCTTTTACAGGACAGGGGATCGCATCATCGAACATAAGATCGGCTGGTCCCATACACTTTGGGCATTGTCCGCCAAATGGTCCATGCGTGACCACGCCGCCCTTATGGCTTTGTGGCACGACCCACAAACACCCATTTGTCTCATCCGCGTCCTGTAGCGGTATCCAGGTGGACATGCGCGTTTTGCTCAGGGCGCGTGTATTGTAATACGCGTCGTCCTGGTGCCAGTGGCAGATGTCGTTGGAATGCGGCACTTTTGCCGTCAACTTGGCCGAATAAATCGAAATGCCGGGTTTTACAATGTCTTCGATCAGTGTCAATACCCGCTCATCTTGGGCAAATTGGCGGGTCACTTCTGATCGCAATCCCAACTGCATGATCCATCCCTTGTTGCGCCCCGTTCTTTTTTGTGTTTCCTGAAGTCGATCGATCTCGCGGTCGATTTCCGCGAGTTCCTCCAGCGGAAATATATCTGGCACAATCACATAGCCCTGTTCGCGATAGATCGCCACCTCGTCGCCACTGAGTTTGCGGAGGTCTGTTTCAATCATTGTCATTTTTTCACTCCTTCAAAAACAACTCGACTACGGGCACTGTCACATTGGGTTTTTGCACGGGCAATTCCAGTGTCAGGGTTTCTCTTTCGATACTGCTGTCTCCCGTGTGTCCAGCGCGGGGCTGGTGAAATCGCACTTCTGAAGCATCGTTTAATAACTGGGCGTATTCTACCTTGCCAGCAAATCCATCGAGATGCAGATGGCGGAACGGATAGGTGAACAGGTGTACGTACAGCCGATTGGTGTCGGGATTGTAGGTCAAGCGGCAATCCTCCGGCGTCTGAAATTCCTCTGGCGCGGCAGTACAGCTATAAATGGATCGGCTGTGCCATTTCATCCATTCGCCCATTCCGTTCAGGCAATCCAATGCTCGATCGTCAAATACCCCGCGTCCGGTCGGTCCGACATTGAGCAATAAATTGCCCCCGCGGCTTACCACGCCGACCAGCATTTGCACCAGTTGCTCGATGCTCTTCCAACTTGTTTCATCGCGGTGATAGCCCCACGACCCCGAAAATGTTTGACAGGTCTCCCACAATACGCGCTCGCCCTGATAGGTGACCCATTCGCGCGGCATAAATTGTTCGGGTGTGCGATAATCCCATCCGCCTTCTACGTCGTCCAGGTCCAGCCGGTCGTTAATCACAATACCCGGCTGCAACTCGCGCGTCATTTTCATCAGTTGAATGCTGTTCCAATCATCTCGCCCTTTGCCGTCAAAACCCTCGGGCCTGCCCCTTGCGCCGGCCGGATAGCTAAAATCGTAAAAGAGCATATCCACTTTGCCGTATTCGGTGAGCAATTCGCGGACTTGACCGTGCAAATACGCGGCGTATTGGGCTTGATCGCGAGGTTCGTTCAACTTGTCCTTATCGGGGTGGTTCCGCAGGCTGTGAACAGCGTCAATTCTGAAATGCGGATGGTGCCAGTCGATCAGGGAGTGGTAAAAGCCGACCTTCATATCCCGTGACCGAAATGCTTCTACCATGGGTTTTAACAAATCCCTGTGCGCGGGGGTATTGGTCGCTTTGTATTCCGTCAGTTTGGAGTCCCACAGCGCGAAGCCTTCGTGGTGTTTGGTGGTTACACAAAAATATTTCATGCCTGCGTTGGCCGCCGCATCTGCCCAGGCTTCGGGATCGTACAAATCCGGATCGAAGTATTTTAAGTACCGATCGTATTGTGCGTCGGGGATTTCTTCTCGCTGCTTCACCCACTCGTGCCGCGCGGGCAATGCGTACAATCCCCAGTGGATGAACAGTCCGAATCTATCATGTGTAAACCAATTCGTGTCACCCTGCAGGTCTGACATGTGTTCTCCTTTATCTTAAACAGTTTCCGATGCAGCAGCAAGTTGATGATTGACAATCCGCCAGAATGTGACGACTGCGTCTTTCTTCCCGTCAAAAAAGTCCTCAAAAAAACCAACCGAATTTAACGGCAATGGATAGGCATAACGCTCGCCATCTTCACCAATCTCTGTGACCCAATCGTCAGGCTCTTTAGAATCGACTATCTCAAACAACGTAGCATCATAGAGAAAGGGCCTGCCTGCGTCGTTCAAGATTCTAAAATCATCGGCTTCTATCCCAATTACAACATAATATTGGTTGGGCGTGAGATCGGGATATTCGGTATTCTGTTCTCTAAATTTGACGATCATAGCGGATTAGAGTTCTGATAGCTGTACTTCTCGTCCTTCCATCGTACTCGTGACGGCTCCGAAGACCATGGACATGGATTTCAGGTTGTCTTCTGCATTGCATTCGGGTTGGCGGTCTTCGCGAAGGGCGCGAACAAATTCGTTGAGCACGGGATTTGGTCCGTCGATTTCGTCGAGTGCGATTTGTTCGCGGATTTGTGGATTTTGTTTGTGCTTGAGTGTGTAAAAGAGATCAAAGCCCTCCCACGTGAGCGTGCCTTTTGGCCCCTCGTAGCGCCACTCGCCGTTGTGTCCCGCAGGCACATGTCCCATTGTGCAGCCAATACCGCGATGTGTGGCGACTATGCCGTTTTCAAATTTGAAGACGATAATCTGGCAGGCGTCGCCCTGATGCCAGCCCCAGGGCAAATTCCAGGTGATGGCGTGTGCGCTGACGGGGTCGGCATTGAGGGTGTAGCGCATCATGTCAAAGTGGTGGATGCCCATGTCGGTGAGGAACATATAGGGTTCTGTTACATAGTGGCTGCCCGGATTGTCTGCCCAATCGACATAGAGCGATACGTCGAGTTGCGCCACGTCGCCAATATGTCTGGCTTCGAGCAGGCGCCGCGTGGTGCGGGGCAGTGCATTAAAGCGGTAGTTTTGTGTGATCATGTGTTTGACACCTGCTTTTTTGCCCGCTTCAACGACGCGCTTAGCGGCTTCGAAGTTATCGCTCAGGGGTTTTTCGCCCAATAGGTTGAGGCCCGCATCAAAGGCTTTCATCGCGATGGTTTCGTGAACAGCGGGTGGGGTGACATCAACGACAAAGTCGGCTTCTACGGAGGCGGCATCGCTGAGGTCGTCGAAGATGAGATCTGCGGGTACGCCGCGTTCTTCTATCGCGCGTTTTTTATTTTCTTCTGAGGGTTCGACATAGGCGACCAATTCGACTCCGGGATGTGCTTCACACGCGGCCTGCCAGTGACGCGCACGACCACCGAGGCCGACGAGAATTGCTTTCATGGTATAGATTCCTTACCTAAAAATCATCCGATTCGACATAAGCCTGGATCAGACGGTCTTCGCCTTCTTTGCCGGGCAGGCTGATGCCGTGTTCCATGCCGACGATGCTCGTGCAGCCTTTTTCGTGTAGATGTTTGAAGATACTTTTGTAGTTGATTTCACCAGTGGTGGGTTCTTTGCGACCGGGGTTATCGCCTACTTGAAAAACACCGATTTCAGACCAGCAGCGGTCGATATTGGGAATGAGATTGCCTTCGGTGATTTGCTGGTGGTAGATGTCAAAGAGGATTTTGCAACACGGGTGGTTGACAGCCTGACAGATCAGATATGCCTGTGGCGAGCCAGCCAGATAAACGCGAGGGTGGTTAGTTAGACGATTGAGCGGTTCCAATACCATTACCAGACCCGATTCTTCGAGAATGTCGCAGCATCGTTTGAGCAGTTCGATCACATTGGCTGTTTGATAATCCCACGCGAGTTTTAAGTCGTAAAGCCCGGGTACGACTGTACACCATTTTGCATTTACGCGTTTGGCAACTTCTATGGCGGCTTTGATATCTTTTAGCACGGCCTGTTTTGCATCTTCATCGTCGCCGGCAAATGTGACATCTGAAAAAGATCCCGTGGCGACAAAAACACCCATTTCGAGGTTTAATCGGGTCATTTCTGCGGCGATTTTTTCTTGCATTCCTATGTCGCGTTTGGGCATGCCATTGTCTTCCCAGGCTGTAAAGCCCTGATCTGCGGCGTATTTGAGTTGGTCGAGATAGTCATCGCCCGCGCTGTTTGAGAAATGGCCGTGGTGCGGGGCGTATTTGAGGTTGAATTCCCGTTGGGGCATGTAACTCTCCTTTAAGGTTGAAAAAAATAATGGTCTAAAACAAGGGTTTAATTTGACAGGATCGCGCGCGTGTGTCAAATAGAAAATCGCCATCTGCTGTGTGGTGAGATTCCGATTTCGCCTTGACAAAAGGTGTGGGTAGGAATATGATGCATGCAAAATGCAGCGTGCAAATAGCCACAAAGGAGTATTACTATGTCCAGTGCAATGGAGACCGCGACGCTCGGGGGCGGGTGTTTTTGGTGCGTGGAGGCGATTTATCAGGATGTGATTGGCGTGCATAAAGTCGTGTCGGGATACGCAGGGGGAACGGTGGAGAATCCGACATACGAGGAGGTGTGTTCGGGTACCACAGGACACGCCGAGGTGGTGCAGATTGCGTTTGATCCGACTGCGATTTCGTTTGAGGAGATTCTGTTCATTTTCTGGCGCACGCATGATCCAACGACATTGAATCGTCAGGGGAATGACGTGGGTACGCAGTATCGATCGGTGATCTATTATCACGATGAAGAGCAGAAGAAAATTGCCGAGCAGTCAAAGGCCGAGACAGATGCATCGGATTTATGGGCTGATCCGATTGTGACGGAGATTGCGCCGCTTCCAATATTTTATGAGGGGGAAGCGTATCATCAGAATTATTTTGTCGAGAATCCATATCAACCGTATTGCATCTTTGTTATCAATCCCAAAGTGCAAAAGTTTCGCAAGTCGTTTCGCAATAAACTGAGGGGTGAAAAATGAGTGACGCACCTGTTCGCGTTGGGTTTGTAGGCTGTGGGAAACAGGCGAGTGCATCGTGGTATCCCAATTTTGCAACCATACCAGAATTGGATCTGTACGCCTGCTGTGATTTGCAAGTGGAACTGGCAGAGCGCAATGCGCGGTTTTTTGGGGCGAGAAGATGGTACACAAATTTGTCTGATATGCTCGAGAAGGAAGATCTGGATGCCGTGATGGTCGTGGGTCCGCCGGATATGCATTTTGAGTGTGGGAAGCAGGTGCTGGCAGCGGGGTTGCCGTTGATGATGGAGAAGCCTCCAGCGCGTTTAACAGCCCAGGCTCAGGAGTTGGCTGATATGGCTGAGAGGCGAGGGCTGATTACGCAGATTGGTCACAATATGCGACACGCGCCTGGGGTGCAAAAATTTCGAGAGTTTATGGCGACGCCCGAGTTTGGGAAATTGCTTTTTTTGGAGAGTCGGTATTTTATGCCAGGTCCGATGTGGCCGGATGATTCAGACTATCGTGCGGGCTGGCAGTATATGATTTTTCAGTCAACACACGCGGTAGATCTCGCGCGTTTTTTGGGTGGGGAAATCGAGCGGGTTTACGCGGATTTGTCGGTTGGTGAGGGGGGACGATTTGCAATTGCCTGTACCGCGCATTTTGATAGCGGTGCAACCGGAATGATTACGCTGACGGGTTGTACCCCAAATTGGACGTGTAAGATTGAAGCGGCGGGCGATGCGCGGGCGCATTTGCGTCTGGTGAATTTGCATACGTTGGATTTTGAACCCCATTCACCCGAAGGGGGGTACCAACCCTCGCCCGGTATTCCATCTCAATCTTATTCTCCCGCCGTGCGGGACAATGCGGAAAAACGAAGTGGGTACTGGGGGCAAATGCAGGCTTTTGCGCGGGCTGTACAAAAAGGGGAGTCAGATTCACCAACTCTGAGAGATGCGTGTCAGGCGATGGTGGTATGCGAGGCGATTTGCGATAGCATCGAGCGAAAAGCTCCGGTGGATGTCGAACTTTCGTGAGGTTCAAGAAGGTGAGCAAAATTAATCCGCCATGTCTGCCGCTTGTGTGTCGCCAACTTTTAGCGCTTTGAAGGCACTATTTGTCAACCTTTTGAGGGCTGAGCGCAGGTCATCTAAAAATGTGTAAAACAAGGGGACGAGCAGCAGGGTGAGCAGAGTCGAAGAAAGCAGGCCGCCGATCATGGTGAATCCCATAGGTGCATAGGGCTGTCCCAAAACTTTACTGCTTCCCAGAGCCATTGGCAAAAGGCCGCAGACGGTTGTAAATGTCGTCATCATAATGGGGCGAAAGCGATTTGCTCCCGCCTCCATGATTGCAGCGGTTCGATGCATGCCTTCTGCGCGCAGACGATTCACCATATCGACCAGTACAATCGCATTGTTGACGACCACACCTATGAGCACAATTATACCTACCATGGCCAATCCTGCCATAGGCGTTTGGGTCGCAAATAGCGTCCAATAAACGCCCAGAAAGGCAAAGGGGATGGAAAACAAAACAGAAAATGGCAGTATAAAAGATTCGAACAAAACACCCATTAAAAGGAATACGCAGGTCACGGCCATAATCGCGGCGAAATACATGGTATAATCTTCTTCCCGCAGCTTGGAATATCTTTCCCCTTTGTCCCAGGTATAACCGCGCGGCATTTCAAATCCTTCCATTGCGCGGTCAATTTCTCCATACAGTTCTTTGACGTCTTCTTTGGTTGTGAAAGCCCGCACCCGCAACCGCGTTTTGCCATCTTCGCGTCTGATGGTACCGCGTCCCTGATTTACGCGCAGGGTGGCAAAATCCAGCAATGAAACCTGTGTGCCCGTTTCAGACGGAAAAGTCAAACGCTTCAGGCGTTGCAGTGTTTGCTGATTCAATTTTTCCAAATACAAGCGCACCCTGATTTCGTGGTTGTCAGATTGGAGATAGGGCAATTGTACGCCTTGAAGCGCGAAACCAATGCTGCGCCCCACGTCTCGAGCTACGAGTCCAAATTTTTGTGCGCGTTCCCGGTCGATAATGACCTGCACTTCATCATTGGCGCGTTCCAGGTCTGAATCCACGCTTATGACCGATGGGATTTCTCTTAGCCGTCGGTCAACCTCTTGCACCAGATCCGCGAGTACATCGACATCATCCCCATAGAGAGCCAGTGAAACGGCAGAATCACCGCCTTCACCACCGCTCCTGCTTTGTCCCTGTACAGCCACTTTGACACCTACAAATTGGGGGCCGTGCTTTTTCAGGTCTTCGATGACGGTGTTGCGCGGTAAGTGCTGTTGTATGGGAATACCGATCAATGCGCGTACGGATTTATAGGTTGTTTGCCACCAGGCTTCATTGGTCTTTTTCAGAAAGACGTGAATAGAGCCATACGTAGATCTAAACCACACGCGCATGGTTTCAATCCCGTATTTCTCGCGGCGGGTATCTAAAAAATCCTCGACTTCTGCGATTGTGTCGCTGGCATCTCGAATGCTAAAATCCTTTGGAAAACTAAACTCGATGCGAAAATCGTTGAGCATGCTGCCGTCCGAATCGCCGCGTTTGAGTTCGTTCATTGGATAGCTGATGCTTCCGAGCAAGGCAAGGGCGATCAAAAATGCATCGCGCCGGTGGGTGAGTGTCCAGTTCAGCATGCGCGCGTAATAATGGCGCGTGCGCTGAATGATGGCGGGGTCGGATTTGACCTGGGAACTGCCAAAGCGCAATGCTGCCTGCGGAATAAAAATGAGTGCCACAAATAGCGATCCAACAAGTGCGACCACAACTGGTACACCAATGCGCGCGAGAAAAAAGGTCAATTCTACACTGCCGCTCATCAGCATCAGCGGCAAAAATACGACAACGGTTGTGAGCGTTGCCATAGTGATCGCCAATCCGACTTCGCCAGCACCTGCAATGGCCGCTTCTTTGGCGGGCAGCCCTTTGCCGCGCATGCGATAGATATTTTCCAGGATCACAATGGCATTATCGACCACCATTCCCACGCCTACCATCAGGCCCATCATGGTCAGGACATTGAGCGACCAGCCGAGAAAATAAAGTGCCGTAATTGTAATCATCACACACAGGGGAATAGATAGGGTGATAATCGCCGTCATCCGCACGGTCCTTAAAAAGAATAGCAAGACCATCGCGGCAAATAGCCCACCCCAAAGTCCTGTGGTTTCCAAATTGCGAATCGAATCGTTGATGTATTCGCCCTGATTAAAAAACACATTGAAAGCGATCTGATTCTCCATGAGCGGATCGTTTTCAATCTCTTGAAAAGCCGCCACCACGCGCTCGCATACTTCTACAATATTGGCGCCCGATTCTTGATAAATCGCGATCGATACAGCTTCTCGCCCATCAATGCGCTGAAACCAGGACCGTCCGGGGATATCGTAAACTACGTCTGATATATCTCCAAGGCGCACCTCACCCTGGGGGGTGCGGATGAGAATATTTTTGATTTCATCTATACTTTGATATTTGGCGAGTGATCGCACAAAAAATCGCTTGCCGCCTTCGCGCACATGCCCGACCGAAAGCGCGAAGTTGTCCGATCGCAGCGATTGCACCACCGTTCCCAAATCCACTCCCCGGGTCATCAATCGCTCGTGGCTCAGTTCAATCATGACTTCTTTTTCATCCACACCCCAAAAGCTGACTCTGCCCACGCCCTCGACCCGTTCTAAACGCCGTTTCACATGCAGGTTTAAGAACTGATAGGGATCGACAATGGATAGATCCAGAGAGACGCCCGCCCACATAATGGACCAGCTATCTACATTAAACTTATACACATAGACTTGATCGCGTACCTCTTCTGGCAATTCTAATTTGAGACGCTCAAGGCGATCTATCACCTGATTATAAGCCAGGACCATATCTGTATCGGGCTGAAACTCAATGGGCGCATCCACGCCATAAGACGCGCTGTACGTGCGAATTTTCTTTATGCCCTTTACTGCGCGCAACTGTTCTTCCAACGGGCGAGCGATTTGTTGTTCGGCTTCCTGGGGCGAGGCGTTGCGGTGATTGTATTCGATATCCACATACAAAAAAGCCGGTGTAAATCCCGAGGGGAAGAATTTCACCGGTACGCGAAAATAGGCCACAATACCCACCAGGAGCAACGCGACCAGGCACATCGCTACCGTGACGGGGCGATTCACTGAAATGCGCGGTAGTAGGGAAGAATGGCGGTTCATATTTTTTATATAGAAGGGTGTAAGAGTTTATGTCAAATCATTGGACGGATAACACACCAAAAGGCTTCAGGAATTTTGAAAGCACTTGATAAATTGTACGTGCCAGCGTATTCTTATTGGTCGATAATAATCACAAAATGGAAAGGTGACGCTCTATGTCCTATCCTCAAGATGATCCCAATGTACTTTTGTTGTCAGACCTTTTGCGCGTTCCGGCGCCATCGGGCCGCGAAGAACGAATGGCCCGGGTTATTATGGATCGCATTGCCGATTTGGGACATGCGCCGAAACAAGACCATCAGGGCAATGTTTGGGTGGAAGTCCCCGGGCAAAATCCCGATCTGGGACGCATCGCGCTTGCCAGTCACATGGATGAACTCGCTATGGTGATTACCGCGATTAATGCCGATGGTACGTTGCAGGTGCGCCCGAGCGGTGGGTTGTATCCATGGAAACTCGGTGAATGTCCTGTTGAAATCGTTTCAGATGGCGCAGAGACAGTTGCGGCGCATCTCTGTTTTGGTTCTATGCATACGACTGATCCATCGGATCCCAACACGCAATTTGCAACAGGGCAAAGCGGCATTACCTGGCCCTATTGTCATTTACTCACTGGTTTGACACCCGATCAGCTCTCCCGCGCAGGTGTGCGCGTTGGATCGACTGCTGTACCAGTGGCCGGTGTGCGCGGGCCTCATTTTTTTGGGCCACCCGACGATCCGCTCGTTTCCGCGTGGTTATTTGACAACCGGGGCGGGAGTCTCACACTGTTGCGCCTGCTTCAGCGCATTTCAGAAGAAAAGATAAAACCCAATCGCACGACCTGCCTGTGTTTTCTCGTTCAGGAAGAAACCGGATTGATTGGGGCACGCGGTTGGACTGCGCGGAATCCGGTCGAAATTTTTATCGCGGTTGATTCTGCCCCTATGCCCCGGAACCAACAACTTCGGCTCGATGGTCGTCCAGCGGTCTGGTCAAGAGATAGCCAGATGCATTTTGATCAGGGCCTGATTGCCGATCTCGCATCAGCGGCTCAGCGCGCGGGTACAGAGTTGCAATACGCCGTGTACGATCGTGCGGCATCCGATGCCTCGGGCGTTCTTCAGGCGGGCCACGTGCCTCGGGCTGGAACTATTGGGTATCCGAGAGAAAATTCCCACGGTTATGAAGTCTGTCGTCTGAGCGTTTTTGACAATTTGATTGCCGCGTTGTTCTCTTATCTCCAATCTTGAGATTCCCTTTAAGGACGCCAGTATGAATAAAAGCCTTGTGACAAATCTGCTCGCGGTCGGCCTGATCGGTGCAGGTTATGTCAGTCCTGTTTATTCCGACCATTTGCTCGCGGTCGGGCTTTTTGCAACTTCGGGCGCTCTGACCAACTGGTTGGCGGTTCACATGCTTTTTGAGAAGGTGCCGGGACTTTACGGTTCGGGCGTTGTGCCGAGCCGGTTTGAAGAATTTAAGACGGGTATTCACGCTTTGATTATGAATCAGTTCTTTACCGCTGAAAATGTTAAAAAATTTCTCGCCGAACAAAAAATTCCAGATGAATTCGATGCCGACCCCGTTATTGAGGCCGTTGACTGCGACCGCATCTTCAGCCGCCTGATGGAGGCTGTTATGACCTCTCCTTTTGGCAGCATGATCAATATGATCGGCGGTGCGGCGGTATTACAGCCTCTCAGAGATCCGTTTGTCGAAAAAGTTCGGGTAGAAATCCGCCTCTTGCTCTCCTCTCCCAAATTTCTCGATGCCATCCAGAGAGGGTTGAATACCGCGAGTCATACAGATGAAATGATTGATAAGGTTGATGCCATTGTTATGCAGCGTCTAAACGAGTTGACGCCCGAAATGGTTAAGACCATTGTACAGGATATGATTCACAAACATCTGGGCTGGCTGGTCGTTTGGGGTGGCGTTTTTGGCGGTTTTATCGGTTTGGTTACCAGTTTTTTTTATTAGATAATACGATCGCCTATTACCACTTCTCAATAAATTTTTTCACTTCGCCGAGCTTTTCTTTTTGTTCAGATGCCCATGTCCGCAAAGAGGTCGCCATATCTGCATCGGTTGCGCCATCTGCCCATTGTGTTACAAAGGTCAACAATCGCGCTGCATGGGGGCGATTCAGTGCGGCCAATACGCCATACGCTTTTTTCATTTCTTCCACATGTCCCGTGATCAAATACGCTTCTGCGCGATATTCAATGGCTTCTGCGTAGTTTGGATTTAGCGTCAATGCGCGATTGTACGCTGTCATTGCCCCATCCATATCCCCAGTTTTGCGCTTGACGTATCCCAAGCTGCTAAATGCCTGGTAATAGGTCGAGTCCTGCTCGGTCGCTTTCGCAAACTCTCCCAGTGCGCGATTGTACAGGTCCTGGATAAACCGCGCATACGTTTCTCGCTCTTCTCCTTCTGTGAGTGACATTTTTTCTTCATAGACCCAGGCCGCATCCCGGTGGCGCAAGCCTTCTTTGTAGTGGCGGATTGCAGCTTCGTTTTGGCCCTCTTTGGGTTTGCGAGGTGCGGGTTTACTCGGCGCAGATAGGACACTGTTGCTCAGGGTCAAAATCAGAATTAATATCCATTGCATTTTCATGCCAAAATCTCCTTTTTACGATGTTTCGCGATATGTGCAGATTCCCGTATGGCATCTGCAAGTTCGTCTATCTTTTCTCGGTCGTTGTCCGGGTGCATGCCAATGAGTACTGCGCGGCTCAAGATATCCAGCGATTTGGGGCACATGTCCATTGAGTATTCGATATTCAATGCTTTGTTTTGCGGCAGATTAAATGGGTCGAGCGCGGGATGGTGTGCGCCCTGCTTTCGCATAATGGGATCCCATCGCGTGTAAACGTGTCGCCCGGTATCGATGGGCAAAAAAGCGCGTCCTTTCAATTCCGATATCCGTTTGGCAAAGGCGCGTGCATTTTTTTCAGAATCGAAAATAAAGCCGACATGGGTCCCGCATTCGCAATCCAGACTATTGTTTGTAATGGATGTCAGGCCCGCGTCTTCGCCCACTTTTGTCAGGGTTCTTTTGTGGCCGCGCATGCGATCCAGCATTTCGTCGATGCGTTCGAGTTGTGCATTGAGAATGGCGCCTGAGATTTCCGTGGCTCTGAAATTCAATCCAGCAAATTGTTCATCTGGGCGGTGTTCGTCGGGATTCCAGTAATAGGAACAACAATCTGCGGCTACTGATCCGCGCCGAAATATCGATTCATCGGCAGAGATAAACGCGCCGCCTTCGCCGCTGGTCATGTTTTTGAAATAGTTAAAGCTGAATGCCCCGGCATGCCCGATGGACCCGAGTTCGCGCCCTTTGTATCCACCGCCCACGGCCTGGCAGGCATCTTCCAATACTTTTACCCCGCGTTTTTCTGCAATGTCCATCAGCGCGTCCATATTACAGGGCAATCCCCACATATGCACGGGAATGATGGCTTTTGTGTGCGGGGCAATTTTTCGTTCGACATCTTCGGGCGAGAGGGTGATCGATTCATCTACTTCGGCAATGATGGGCATGGCTCCTGCGGCAACAACGGCGAGTGCGGTTGCCATATAGGTACACGATGGCACAATGACCGAATCGCCAGGTCCAACTTTCAGACCAATGAGGGCGCAATAAAGCGATGCCGTGCCACTGGTGGTCATGCGGACCTGCACACCGCCTAATCGCTTTCCCCAATCTGCTTCAAACTGATCGCATTCGCCAGCTTTGCCATAGCGAAAAATTTCACCGCTTTCCAGGAGTTTTTCAACGCGCTTAATTTCGGGTTGTCCGATGCGGTACATAAAAATCTCCTAATCTACGAGTTTAAGCCTTGTCCATTTTCGCACAGAATTGATCATGTAGAGTGTTTCCGCGCGTTTCAGGTCATCTACTTTTAACACTTGCTCTGCAAGTTTTCCCCGTGATAATAATTCGGCGCGAAAGGTGCCGCCCAATAGACCACAGGAAATGGGAGGTGTTACATACAGGTCATCCAATTTTGCGACGAGATTGCCAATGCTGCATTCTGTTGCTTCGCCGCGTTCGTTGATGAGAATGATTTCTTCACAGGTTGGGTACCTGTTCAATCGATAGGTATAGGGATCGCGGCGCGTTGTTTTGTGAAATAAGAGGGGATCGCGGCTGTCAACCGGCAGCGATGAGATACGGGCGGAAAGCGCGCGATTTTGCGATGTATTTTTCAGTGGTGCGATTTCGACCTTTACACAGCCCTCGCGCGATAGGACAAGGCGCACCCGATGTGATGATTCCAGGCCCGATACTGCCTTTTCGAGCGCAGATAGGACGCTTGACCGATCAAAAGCAAATCCAAAATATCGCGCGGATGCTTCTATCCGATCTATATGACGATCTATCAAGAAGAACCCGTTTTTGACTTCGTATCGCAGGGTTTCAAATAAGTCAAAAGCGGGTTGTTGTTTGGCAAGCATGCGCGCTTTGGTCAAACACTCTTCGTATTCGCCATCATTTGAGGAATCGCTGGTTATGCCACTACCCACACCAAATTCTGCAATACCCGTTTTGCGGTCAATGCAGACTGTGCGAATCGCCACATTAAAGGCTATGTCCCCTCCCGGCGATAGGTAGCCAATGCTTCCAGTATAAATTCCCCGCGCAGTTCGCTCTACTTCTTTGATAATTTCCATGGTACGCACTTTGGGCGCGCCGGTCACAGAGCCGCACGGGAAGAGTGCTGTCGCCAGTTCGCGCAATCCCACGCCACAACGCATGCGCGATGTTACGGTTGAGGTCATCTGCAATACGGTTTCATAACGCTCGACCTGCCATAGTGATGGCACTTTCACACTACTTGAAATGCGCCCCAAATCGCTACGCAGCAAATCGACGATCATCACATTTTCTGCTCGGTCTTTCTCGGATTTCTGAAGCTGTTTTGCACGCGCTTCGTCTTCTTTCCACCACCGTCCCCGAAGTGCAGTGCCTTTCATCGGACGCGCGGTTAACGTGTTATTTTTTAATGAAAAAAACAATTCGGGTGAAGCCGATAAGATTTGAAAACGTCCGATATCCAAATACGCCGCATAATCCGTGCGCTGCGCCCGACATAGATCGCGGTAAAGGTCCAGGCTATTGCCCGAAAAATTTGCTCGCAGCCGAAAAGAGTAATTAACCTGATAGGTATCACCGGCAGTGATGAGGTCTCGAATGCGATTCAGGGCGGTATCGTAAGCAGCACGCGAAACAGAGGGGCGCCACGCGCCCAGATCGTAGTGCCCACCATTCGGTGTTCCGACAGGGATATGTTCGCGATGCCGAAACAGGCCGAACCACATGAGCGGAAAATCTCCCGGTACGTGCGTTTTTAAAACGGGATCCAGGCCCGATGCGGCTTCATAAGACAAAAATCCCGCTGCGTGTAATCCCGAATGGACTGCCCGTTCAATGCGTTCGAGTGCGGGACCAACATCTTTGGGGTGCGAAACGCAAATGATATCGCGCAGGTCGCAAAAACGAAAACTCGCACCTTTGCGATGCGATTCAAATAAAACGATGGGTTCTGACATACGCGATTACGCGACGGCTTTGGGAACCACTGCGCCTTTGCCAAAGACCCGGGTGAAGGTGTTGCCGCGCAATGAGCGCGTGTCACCGTGCATATAACACACGCTGAATGCGCGTCGCGCAATATCTGTGGTGTTTACGCCCGAACTGTGCAGCATCCAGTTGTGGAGCAAAACCGAGTCGCCGGCTTCTAATATTAAATCTATTGGCTCGTATTGAGATACAATGGTCTCGATGTGTTCTTCGGTCAAAAATCCGGAGCCTTGCTCGGGATTTATCAGCCTGTGATGCGATTCCGGAATAATTTTCACACAGCCGTTCTCAACTGATGTGGGATCCAGAGCCGTCCATATCGTGATTTGGGGATCGAGGGTTAGATCGGTCCAGCGGTCCTGATGCCATATCAGCGGGGTGCCGTCGTGTGCGGGTTTGTTCATAAACATCGCTCGAAAACAATCTACAGGCGTATTTTTGCCATAGATGTGTTCGCAGATTTCTCGGAATTGTGGTTTTTGCAAAAACGAGAGAAAGAGGGGATCCAATTCCAAATTTTGAATTTTGCGATACCCGAGTGTCGCGTATTTATGTCCTTTGCTCTGTGGGCCGGGTTTTCCATTGTTCTCGGGGTCGGAATCCAGTTGCATCATCACATGGTCGTAGTCGATGGACGCCGTGCCCAGCATGATCTCATCAATTCGCTGCTGTAATGCCTCCAGTTCCCCATCGTCCATTACATTGCCGAGATGAAGATACCCCTGCGCTTCATAAGTTGCCCACTGTGCTTCAGAAATATGCTGACCCATTTAGATAACTCCTTCCCTAAAGTCCTGTAAAAAAATAAAAACGCGCGGAAGCGAGCACCCGCACTACACGCACGCGATCTGCGCGATTGCCTTCAATGGCTTTGTAGCCGCTAATAACAGCGGCAAAATCGAGAGTTACAGCCTTTTCCAATTCGGTGCCCAAACCGAGTGTCCACGCGTCTCGGTCTGTCTCAATTTGTATTTCTGGGACACTGCCGCCCCCCACATAGCGAACCGGGTCGCGGTAGTAACCGCCTCTGAACGCGATGTCCCAATGAGAAATGACATATTCACATCCCAAATGCAGCCGCGCTGCGCTGCGATATTGCCGCCGGAAGTCATCGACATTGGGTGCAATATTGAGCGGCAAAATCTCGTAAGTTACTTCTTGCACGTCGCCGTAATGCACGTCGCCGCTCACCGTCAATCCGCCCGCCGCCCATCCAATTCCCATCCCAAAAGTCAGGGGTTGACGAATTTCATATGCGTCCGAGAAAGATTCGCGTGGATAGGTATCTGTGCGGTCTTCAAACTCGTCTTCAAATTCATCTGCGAGCTCAGCGGATACGCGCAAAGGCGTGGTCGCTGTTGCCACAATGCCAAATTGGAAACCCGTGGGATGCCAATACCGAATGCCACCCTGGATACCCCAGGCAGAATAGCGTTCCTCAGATTCAAAACGCTGGAAGATGCGTACTGTGTCGGCGTGTACTCGCTGCACATCTTCAAGGGTCAATTCCTGTAAAAAGCGATTGGTTCCTCCCCAGCGAAACAGCGAGATCCCCGCCGACAATCGCGGCATCAGATCAATTGCAGCCCCCAATGTCCACGCGCCGAGAGCACCTTTGTCTTCTGCAAATCCCGCTTTATCAAAATTGGCGATGGTATCATACGCATCGATCTGTAATCCTCCGTCAAAATTTTGATTGCGCCCAAAACCTCCGGCAAAGACCAGACTCCCGCGATACACGGGGACGGGATAAACAAATCCCAGAGATGCAATGCGCGTACTGCGCAATTCGAGTGTTGAAGAGCGGTCAAAAAACTGCGATATGTTGCGAAAGCGGTCGTGCGAAACGCCCCAGTTTACGGTTCCGCGCTCGATCTGCGCCAGCCCCGCGGGGTTCCAGAACAAGCCAGAAAAATCATCGGATACGGAAATGTAAGCACCGCCCATGCCCATGGCGCGGGCACCAATGCCAGAAAAGCTATCGAGAGCGACTTCTTGTGCGGGAATGGATACCGCGAAGACGCAAATCACAAATGTCGGGATACAGAGATGTTTTGCCATTATCTCATCCCCCCTCTGCGGCGCTGCGTTGAGCGTTTCTCTTCGCGCTTTTCAGACTTTTCTTCTTTTTTTGATTTTTCTGATGATTGTGTTTTTGTGCTGCGCGAGTTCTCCGTTTGCTGTGTGCGTTTCGTTTTTGTGCTGCGCGAGTTCTCCGGCTGTGCTGCAGGTGTGCTTTCTGTTGTGGTGTTGCCCGACCGAATTGTGCTGGCCGATGCGGGTGCGCCACGCAGGCCTGTGTACCTGATACGGGGGCGTGGATTGACTTGCTCGCGTTCTATCTGAGGTCTTACTACTGGCGCTGGCGCATATACAATATGAGGTACCAAAATCCTCGGCGACCATCCTCGCCACCACGGGTCGTACACGCTTGCCCAACTCGAATATTTCCAGATGAGGCGGTGCCGGTTCCATTGCGGGTATCGCCGATATGGACGGTATGGTTCGTAAAATGGGAAAGGAGATGGATTGCAATAATTGTAGTAGTAATATTCAAATCGCTGTACAGAATTCTCAGAAGGTTTGACAGGGGATTCGGCGCGTTGTTCACGATGAACGCGCGGTGCCCGAAGTTGCGTATAACACCCGGAAAAAGCGATGAGACAGGTCAGTATAAAGCAGATGCGCGATGCCATGGCCAACCTCCAGAGTGAGACGTGAAAGGATCACACCAGTCCCCGGCCCTTTATTTCTAAAAAATAGGACAATTTTACAGTTTACACAATGCCTAACAACTGAATCAGGTTTTGGCCCGAAATCAACTGCACGCCTGCGATAAGTAAAATTGAATAGACGATTAGATTAAACCAGTGGTCTGTGAATCGCTTGTTTAAGAAAATGCCCAATCTCACACCCGCGTAGCTCAATGGGGATAGGATTGCGATTGTGACGAGATGTTCGACCCGCAAAATATCCAATCCCAAATAGGGAATTAATTTCATCTGATTGATTGCGGCAAAAAGAATTACGGTCGTTCCCACAAAGAGGTCGCGGGGCAATTGCTGGGGTAGCAAATAGATGGTTGTGGGGGGACCGCCAGCATGAGCGATGGTTGACGTAAAGCCCGCAACTGCGCCCATGAAAACGCCTTCTGCACTGTGGGGATGTCGTTTTGTCAGTGCGCCCGTGATCACTGCACGCAAAGCCTGGAATACCACAAAGAACAAACTCAAAATTCCCAAACCGAGTTGTAATACGCGCTCATTCGCGCTGAAATATCCAAAGAATAATGCGCCTATACCGATCCCGATTGCAGCACCGGGCAAGAGCAATTTTACACTGCGCCGATGAAAATGCTTGCGGTAGTGTGCAACGGCAAATACATCGCAAACCATTAAGAGTGGCAACAAAATCGCCGCCGAGTCTGCCACGGGAATGACAAGTGCCATGAGTGGTGTCGCCAAAATGCCAACGCCTCCGCCAAATCCGGCTTTGGCTATACCGACAAAAATCACAGAGATGACAGCCAGAATCCAGAAAATCGTCGGATAATCGGGTAACACAATATCTCCTATTTTATGTAGAACCGGGAACTATAAGTAAATGGGAAACGTCCCAAAATGTAATCAATTCAGATTGACAGCTTCAACGGCCAAATGTATCATAAGTACCCTTCGAAAAGGAAATATTATGAAATATACCGCGATTGCATTATCTCTCACACTAATTTTGGCATCTTCATTGCTCGATGCCCAGGAAACAAAATCTGCTGATTTTGATGGCAATGGCACAGTCGATTTTACTGACTTCCTGACGTTTGCTCAGGGTTTTGGCAAGTCCGCAGGTCAGGTTGATTTTGATGAAAAACTCGATCTCGACGGCAATGGCACAATCGATTTTTCGGATTTTCTGCTTTTTGTCAATGCTTTCGGCGGGTCTTCAAGTCCGACGCCTCCACCTCCACCTGCAGAACCAGCGCCCCGGTTTCTTTATGTTAGCGATTTAATTGGCAATATTCAGGTTCTTGACCTCTCGACCAATTTGCTCAATCCCAGCCGAACGATTCCCGTTTCTTTTCCGCGGGGTATTGCGTTTTCCAATATCAACAAGCAGCTTTATGTGGCAGCTATCGATACCTTCCACGCATTTACTGAAGATGGATTCCCCGTGTTTCAACTCTCACTCGAAATGCCAGTCGCGCCCGGCGGAGGATTTACGAGTCGGGGCGGGTTTCGCATTGTGCTTTCCCCCAATCATCAATTTGCATACATGACCGAAGAATCCGGTGCGACAGTCGAAGTTTTTGATGTGCTTGCAGGTCAATCTCTGGATATCATCGATGTTCCGCCCACGCCCAGTGGTATTGCTATCTCACCCGATGGCGCACGCCTCTTTGTTGGGCACGGTCTTGCTACAACTGCCGTGTCTGTTATTGACACGGGTATTCCAGCGCTGATTGACAGTATCTCTGTGGGCCAGACCGTCAGTCGATTGGCTGTCTCGCCCGATGGACAAAGCCTTTATCTCAATAATATCCGCGGGGGCCGCGTGCTCAAAGTCAATACCAGCACCAGAGCAATTGCCGATAGCCTCACGCTCGGTCAGGCCAATGATCGGGGTATTGAAGTCCGCGATATCGCGCTTTCCGCGGATGGCACGCGCCTTGTCGCATCTCTCAGTCGATTCTTTTTGGGATTTGATGCGTTGGGCAATCCCGTGCCCGCGTTCTGGGGAGGTATTGCGGTTATTGATACACAAACTTGGGAGCAAACAGCCGAAATTTTTGTCGGTGAAAGTGTGGCAAATATCGGCCTTACACCCGATGGTAAGACGGTCTATGTCACCGGTGTTGAAAGACTCGACGCTTTTGCTACAACGGGCAATTTGCAGGTCTTTATCGTCGATCTCGAGAATAATAGAACCCTGGGTGCTATCCGCGGCTTTAGCTTGCCAGTTGCTTTTTCCTTTGGCGCATCCAAACTCGCGATTCCCAGGTTGCAAAGTCCAGAACTGATTATTTTTTAAAAGGAGGTACGATGCCTTTCATTAATGTTAAAATGCTCGAAGGCCGCACGCACGAGCAAAAACGCGAACTCGCCAGAGCTATTACCGATGCGATGGTCAATATTTGCGATGCCAAAGCAGATGGCACGATGGTTGTTATCGAAGATATTCCCCGCGATCACTGGGCGCGAGGCGGCACGCTTTTGTCGGAACAATGAGGGCAATAGCGGCGTGCAGTTCGCGCCTTCGCGCATAGACTTGACAGGATTTTGCACACTGCATATATTGGCGGTGTGCATTGTCATTTAACCTGCTGCCGGAACGCGCCGGTTGCGTTGAGAAAGGAAGATTCCCATGACATTTAAACGCGGACTTATTGTTGCCCTTGCACTGGCCTTTGCTGCGACGCCATTGTTCGTACAGACCGCAGAGGCAAAAGTGACCAAAGGGCAGGCTTCTGTAGCCAAACGCTCGGGCAAATTGTATATCAACCAGCGCCAATACGACAAGGCGATGGAGCAGTATTTGATCGCGGCGGAAGGACGCCCCGACGATTCCGAGGTCCAGTATTATTTGGGCTGGCTCTACAGCCAGAAAGAGCTTTTTGAAGAGATGAATGAGCACTATAATCTGGCAACGGACAGAAAGTGGAAAAGGAAAGTCGATGCCGATCGCAAAGAGCTCTGGACGCGGTATTACAACATGGCCGTCAAGGGGATGAATGCCCAGAGGTTCGATTTTGCCATGGAGCAATTCGATCTCGCTATTACCATTAACCCCAATGAAGCCGATGCTTATGAAGGGCTGGCTATTACGCATCTCAATTCGGGCAATTCAGAAGCGGGTATTGAGATGTATCAAAAAGCGATTGAACTCAACCCCAAAAAAGCGCAGTCCTTTTTCAATCTGGGCGGCGCGCTTATGAATGTCGAACGGATTGAAGAAGCACTTGAGATGTTCAAAAAGGGCCATGAGATTGATCCCGAAGAAATCAATATTTTGGAGCACATGTCGATTGCCCAATATCGACTGGGCGACAAAGAAGGCGCGGCGGAATCAGCGGAGAAAGCACTGGCTATTGCCGGTGATGATCCAAAAATTTTAAATATTGCCGCAACCATTTATTTGCAGGCTGAGAACTACGAAAAGTCCGCTGAGATTCTCGAAAAAGTGGTTGAGATACAACCCGATAATATGGACGCGCTGTTCAATCTCGCTATTGCGTATAAGCAACTCGACAAGGGCGATAAGGCACTCGATCTGTTTGCAAAAAGCGTTGAAGCAAATCCGACTGACGCCGATGCGTGGTACCAGCTTGGTCTGCTCGCAGACAAAATAGATTCGTTTGACAGGGCGATTGACGCTTTTACAAAAGTGACCGAGTTGCAGGCGAGTAATGCCAGAGCATGGGCGGCGTTGTCTCGCGTTTATGCGCGCAAATCAGAAGTATCGGAAGGCGAAGTTGCCGCAGAATGCGTGAAAAAAGCAACCGAAGCATTTCAGATGTACGAAGCGCTTCAGAGTCAGAATCAGGAGTAGATGATCCGTTGCGTTTCGTTCTAACCACAGTGGGTATTTAGATCAACAATTCAACTATCAAAACCCCGTACAAAAGTGCGGGGTTTTCTCCATCCATTCACCAGAAAGAGGAGTATCGATGTACCTGACAGATGAAAAGGTTGCCGTAATGGGCGCAGCAGGCGCCATTGGTTCCAACCTTGCGCAAACGCTCCTGTCTTCGGGCACGGCGTCTCGCGTATCTATGTACGATCCTTTTGCGCCCGGGCTTGAAGGCGCGGCCGAGGAGGTTTATCACTGCAGTTTTCCCAATGCCGATGTGACGTGGACAACCGATGCTGCCGAAGCACTTGAAGGCGCTTCTTATGTTATCAGTTCGGGAGGCGCGCCGCGCAAAGAGGGCATGACCCGCGAAGACTTGCGGCGCGATAATGCAGAAATTGCCAAACAACTCGGCCTTGATATCAAACAGTATTGTTCCAACTGTAAGTTTGTCATCATTATTTTTAATCCCGCTGATATTACGGGGCTGACTACGCTGGTACATTCGGGACTCGAACCTGGGCGCGTGACTACGCTCGCCGCGCTCGATAGCACGCGCTTGCAAACCCGACTGGCACAACATTTCGATATTTTGCAAAGCAAAGTCACGGGTTGCCGAACGTACGGGGGGCACGGCGAACAGATGGCCGTGTTTATCGGCGGTATTCAGATTGACGGCACGCCCTTGACCGATATTCTCAATGGAGAGACCGTCAATGGCGTTGGCATGAGTGCCGATGAATGGGCAGGTGTTCAAGAACATGTGCGTGGGGGAGGTGCTCGCATTATTGATCTGCGCGGGCGTTCTTCGTTTCAATCGCCAGCACAACAAAGCGTTTTTATGCTGCGCGGTGTTCTGGCGGGCGAGTCCTATGATTGGCCCTGCGGTGCATATCTCAATGATGGAAAATTTGATCATATTATGATGGCTATGCCTGTGACCCTGTCTGCTTCGGGGGTGAGTTGGTCCATGCCCGAAGGCACCGAAGACGATATCAATGCCCTGCGCGAATCCTACGCCCATCTGACCGCGTTGCGAGACCAGACTATTGACGACGGTATCTTGCCTCCGCTTTCTGAGTGGGGCGGTAGTAATGTTCATATTGGGTGAGAAAGTTAGAAGGTCCATTATGCCCTATTCTCCTATTGGTCAATCTATACAGGCGCTCGATACGCCCGCGCTGCTCATTGATCTGGATAAGATGGAAAATAATATCCAGAAGATGGCGGCTCGATGTCGAGACAGCGGGTTGCACTGGCGTCCCCACGCCAAGGGTCATAAAACCCCCGCTATTGCCCACAAACAATTGCGCGTGGGTGCTATTGGCATTACCTGTGCCAAACTCGGTGAAGCCGAAGTGTTGGCAGATGCCGGAATTTCGGACATACTTATCGCCAATCAAGTTGTTGGGCGAGAAAAAGTCGCGCGGCTGGTCAACCTGCGCCGCCGTGCAGATGTTATGGTGGCGGTTGACGATCCCGTTCATATCCGCGCGATAAGTGACGCGGCCACAGATGTTGAGGTTGATGTGCGCGTGCTTGTTGAAGTAGATGTTGGTATGAAACGCTGTGGCGTGCCGCCGGGTGCTCCAACCCTCGCGCTGGCACAGGAGGCTGATGCCGCGCCCGGTGTGGTTTTTGCGGGGATTATGGGTTATGAGGGGCACGCGATGTCTCTGGATGATGCCGCCAAAGAAGCCGCATGCAGGAAGGCTGTGGGAGAATTGTCAAAGACGCGGAATCTCATCGAGGATGCTGGGTTGCGCGTAGGTATTGTCAGTGCGGGCGGCACGGGTACTCTGGCGTTTACTCCCGATTTTCCCGGCATTACCGAGATACAGGCTGGTGGGGGCATTTTTATGGATACTTATTATCGCGATGGACTCCATGTTCGCGGTCTGGAACACGCGCTTTCCGTGCTGACCACGGTTATCAGTCGCGCGGCTCCCGACCGCGCAGTTGCCGATGCCGGTCGCAAGACAACGAGTAGCCATCCTTCATTGCCCGAGGTCAAAGATCGAACAGATGTCGTTGTAACGGGCCTGGCGGCAGAACACGCTTTGCTCAGCCTGACGAATAGCGATCTCAAAATTGGCGATAAAATTCAATTTATTTCCGGATATTCCGACATGACCGTGTTTTTGCACGATCAGATCTACGGCACGCGCAATGACCGCGTCGAAGTCGTGTGGGATATTCTCGCGCGCGGCAAAAAACAATGATCCGCTTTTTGCCTCTTTTTTTTTCTGCTTTCCTGTGGTCTTCAATTTTATCTGCCCAGACAGATTCTACATCTGTTCTCGACGCGCAGTGTCGCGATGCCGATACGGGTGCAAGCCTGCCTTATGTCACTGTTGTTATCCGCCGATCGGGCGAATTTCCCCGCGTTTATATTACTGACCTGCATGGGCGTATTGAGATAGAAGGACTCGCGTCGGGGATCGCACACGTCCAGGCGCGTCGCCAGGGGTATGCCCCGTCAGATACGACTCTCGTGCTTTCGCGCGGTTTGATCTCCACGCTGGAACTTTCACTTTTATCCATCCCTATACTCCTGCGCGAGGAAACAACAGTGCAGGAGCACTCTGCGACCGATCTGATCCGCCTTCTGATCGCGAATACCCGCTTTGAATATCTCCACACTGGTTACTCAAATATGGCTACGTACGCTTTTGATGCGTACAGCAGCCAGAAGGTGATCAACCGCAGAACAGAAGAAGTCGTTGCGGGTATTGAATACACAATTAAAGGCTATTACCAATCTCCCGATAGTCTCGCGCAGCATATTACTGGCATACGCAATTGGGGCAGGTGGCGGTTGAGTGTTTCTCCGGGGCTTACGCAAAGCCCTGCGCGGGGTATTGTAGATGATAAGTCCTTTGAAATTGCGCCGCATCCCCTGTCACCCGATGCGCTTGAACACTACCACTATGAACGCATTTCCACAGTGCAGGTAGGCGATCTCCACGTTTCGCGCATTGGTGTGTCGCCGCGGCACGGGCAAAAGCCGGGTTTGCTCGGCGATATATGGATCGCTCGCGATGATTTTTCGCTTGTGGGCTATGACCTGCGTCTCAATTTTCCCGCGCTCTTGCAATTGCGCGGCATAGATCACTGGCAGGTTTATCAGCAAAATACGCGATATCTCAACGAGTACTGGTTGCCCGAGCGTCAAATTTGTACGATTATGACACGCGATTATACCGCGCAAGCGACCACGCGTTGCTTGCGCTATGATCTCAATACGGATTTGCCTCCCGCAATTTTTGAAGCGCCGGAAATTGTGATTCTGCCGGAGGCAACCACGCGAGATAGCACTTTTTGGGCTGCACATACAGCAGATCGAGATACGGCACATATCCGCATGAAGAGCGAACTCCTGCAAGGCAATCTACCCGCGGCATGGCAAAAGCTCGGTTTGGGTAGCAATCAGTAGCCGATCATCCTGAACATCCTTCCATCTTGAACATCCTGATCCAGATGCCTATTCTCTTTTCAAATGTGCATTTTTCCCGCGATGTGCGTCTCTATTTAATGGCTAATGCGCTGTTTGGTTTTGTCCTCTTTGGTGGTATTTATCCCCTTTTGTACAATCTCTATTTGTTGCGCCTGGGGTATAATACCGAATTTGTGGGGTTGGCCAATGCCACGGGGGCACTTTGTTTTGCCCTGTCCAGTTTGCCCAGTGGGATGCTGGGTGGGCGCTGGGGCAGTCGGTTTACAATGGTTGTTGGGATTTGTGTGTCTGTGGCGGGTTTTGGATTGCTTTCACAGGCGGAGTTGCTTTCTTCCGGCACGCGCGATTATTTTATTTTAATATCTTATTCGCTCGGCGTGATGGGTATTGCGCTGTTTATTGTGAATGGTACGCCTTATTTGATGGGTATTACGAGTCAGGTTGAGCGCGATCCGGTGTTTGCCGTGCAGGCCGCGCTGATGCCGTTTTCGGGATTTGTCGGGAGTATGTTGGGGGGCGTTGTTCCGGATTATTTGGCAGGTGTGCTCGATGTTTCACTCGCACAGCCAGTTGTTTACCGCTATACGCTGTTTATTGGGGTGCTCTGTCTGATTCCAGCGGTTTTCGCGCTGCTCGCCACGCAGGATGTTCAGGTTGAACGCAAGCGGGAAGAGGGAGATAATGGTGATGTGTCCAGTGTGCCTGCGCTTCCACTTGCGGCTATTGTTATTACCTCGCTGATTTCCGTTCTCCACGTTGCTGGCGAAGCGGCTGCGCGCACATTTTTTAATGTTTATATGGATGAAGGGCTCAATATCAGTCTTTCTCTTATCAGTGTGCAACTCGCCGCGGGCCAGTTGCTCGCTGTTCCGGCTGCGTTGTCTCTTCCGTTTTTTTCTGCGCGTTTGGGCATTCGTCGGACGGTGGTTCTGGTAACGGTTTTTACAGCTGTTTTTCTTTTTTTTATGGCGCTGGTTTCAAATTGGATTGTTGCGGGGGGTTGTCTGGTGGGAATTATGGCGATGGCTTCGCTTCGCCGCTCGGCTTTTGCCATTTTTCACCAGGAATTGGTGCCCGTGCGCTGGCGTACAGCTATGTCGGGTGCGACTGCTATGATGTCGGGGGTGGGCTATTCGGCAATGGCTCTGGGCGGTGGGTATATGATCCCGGTTGCGGGGTATTCGAGTCTTTTTTTGACCGGGGCTGTGCTTACGGGGGTAGGGGCACTTCTGTTTTGGATTTGTTTTCAGAGGGATAAAGCTGATTACTGACACAGGGGGTTGATATGAATACGGAGAGACCCAATATCCTTTTTTTGCTTACCGATATGCAGCGCTACGATGCGCTGGGATTCAATGGCAATGCGGTGTGCAAGACGCCAGCGATTGATCGCATTGCCAGAGAGGGCATGCGTTTTTGCCGGGCTTATACGCCCATTGCCCTTTGCTCTCCCGCGCGCGGGTCGTTGCTTACCGGGATGTTTCCGCACAATCACGGGCAGATGTCGAATATGGGCAATTTTAATCGGGCTTTTGATTTGAATATTCTGGATAAGCCCGCCTATCCTCAGATTTTATCTGATGCAGGTTATAATGTCGGTTATGTGGGCAAGTGGCATTTGCCCAGGGAGGGTGATAGCGAGTTTTGGGGGTTTGACCCGTGGCATACGACGCGTGATTGGAACCAGAGTGTGCGCGATGCGGGTTTTGATTGGGGATATGCACAGGAGGTTCAGCGCATGGAATGGGGAGGTGACGCGCCGTTTTGCGGTCGGTCGCAGTTGCCCGCCGAGTATATGCAGGAGCACTGGACTGCCGATAGGACGATTGATCTGATTGAGGGATTTTGTGAGGTCGATAAACCCTTTATGATTTGTAGCAGTTTTTTTGGTCCACATTTTCCCTATTGTGTCCCAGAACCCTATGATGAGATGTACGATCCCGATACTGTGGCGCGCTGGATCAATTTCGACGAGCAGTTTGTCGATAAACCGAGTGTTCAGCAAAAGGAGATGCTCAGGTGGAATGCCAGTCATTTGACTTGGCACGATTGGCAGAAGGTGATCGCGACCTATTGGGGATACTGTACGTTTATCGATGATCAGGTGCAGCGCGT